>NZ_CEZPJD010001056.1:0-2239 GCF_983059655.1 Okeania sp. | reverse complement strand
CTTAAAAAATCATGGAAAACTATCGCCGAAAAAATCTCCGAGGTCGTTCTTTTAAAAATCAAGACCTCTCTCATGAAGACTTTTGTTACTCGGATATTAGAGGTGCAAATTTCACAAATGCTAATCTCACAGGTGCTAACTTCAACTATGCTTTAGCAGGATTAACAAAAACTCAGAAAATAATACTTTCTATTTTGATTATTTTCTTTTGTACAACTTCAGTATTTGCCACATTTACAGCAGTTTATATTCCCCTGAAATTTATTATTCCCAAACCTTCTAATCCCATACCTATTCACATCGGTTTCTTGGTATTTTTACTCCTGGAATTTATCAACATTGGTATATTATTAGTCACAATTCGGCAAGGAATCAAAAAAACTTTAACATATTTATTTTCTGGCGCTCCCCTAATAATATTTATCGTTCCGTTATTAGCAGCTTTTGCCATGAGTGAAAAAAATCTATCAAAATTGTTCAATTTTTTTAGAATTAATCAACCTCCATCGCCAGAAATTATTGAACTTTCAGAATGGTTAAAAGCTTTTAGAAGTGGCAATATTATTCAGGGAGTAACTAATCTATTAACGGACGCTGAATCTGTAAATATAGTTGTCAGTATAATTGTCAGTATGGTTATTTCTATCGGGGCAATCTTAGTATTAATTACCACCCTGAATCTGGCAGTAGTTTTAGCTGAAATAAAATCTGAAAAACATCAGAAAAATTCAGTCATAACTTGGTCGATAATTTTCACGATTATTATTGCTTTAGGTGTCTTTCAAAATAATGTCCTGAAAAGGATAGACTATCACTATGGAACTATATTTATTTCGGAACCTGAAAAAAGAGTCATTTTAGCTATTGCCATTTATGTAATAGCAATAATTTTATCTATATTATTAATTTCCATCGCTAGTTATCTCGCCAAAAAAGTATTAGCAGAAGATGAAAATAATCTAACTATTCGCCGACTTGCCGTTGCTATTGGAGTCATAGGAGGAACGAGTTTTAAAAATGCCAATCTTACCGAGGCTAACTTTAGTAATGCCTGCCTAAAAAGTACCGATTTTAGATTAGCTAATGTGACTCATACCCTCTGGCGCAAAGCTGAATATTTAACATTTGCCAGAATTGGAACCACAATATTAATCGATCCAAAAATCCGAGAATTGTTAGTGACGGGAAATGGCATAAATAAACAATATATAAGTGTGAATCTTCGAGGGGCAAATCTCAGAAATGCTGACCTAACTCGGAGCAATTTAACAATAGCGGATTTGAATGAAGCTGCTCTGGAAGGTGCTTGTTTGAATGGAGCAAATTTAAAGGAAATTTTGGCAATTGGTACTAATTTTACTCAGGCAAAAATGACAGGAGTTTGTTTAGAATCTTGGAATATTAATCACACGACTATTTTGGACGAAGTTGAGTCGGAATATATCTATTTATTAGAGTCAGAAAAACCAAAAACAAATGATCGGGAGCGTCGTCCTAGTAGTGGATATTTTTCACCTGGAGATTTTACAAAATTATTTACGGCAAATTTTCATACTGTGGATTTAGTTTTCCGTAATGGCATTGATGGGAAAGCTTTTATGTCTGCTTTTCAACGGGTAAAAAGAGAAAATGAAGGGATAAATATGGCAATTCAAAGTATGGAAAATAAGGGGGATGGGATGGTGGTAATTAAAGTTAGTGTTCCAGCAGAAGCAAGCAAGGGAAAAATTCATGAAAAGTTGACTGAGTTTTATCAGGAAGATGTTGGTAAATTGGCAGAAAAATATCGGGAAAAACCTCTTAGTCAGGAGGAAAAGGTTTCCATCTATCATCAGCAAGGTGAATATATGATGTCTTTTTTCAGTCATCAGTTAGCAGCTAACAATTATCAGTCAATAGTTGAGCGTCTAGAAAAGGTAATACAGGAGGAAAAAGAGCAGGTAAATTATGCAGAAAAACAAGGAAGGGTTAAAGAAGCAATTTTTCTGGTTATGGTTTTAATTAATCAACGTTTTGGAGAAGTTTCTGAAGATATTAAAGAGCGGATAGAAGCTTTATCTTTGGCAAATTTAGAAAGTTTGGTCAAGGTATTTTTAAGTTTTAATAGTTTGGCAGATTTAGAAAGTTGGTTGGAAAAATATTCATCGTTTTAGAGGATATCTGAAAGATACTGAATTTTGCCCCCCTGGCCCCCCAACTTTGGGGGGAACAAGAGTCATTTCAGTTATCAGTTATCAGT
>NZ_CEZPJD010001055.1:0-2240 GCF_983059655.1 Okeania sp. | reverse complement strand
CATTGTCAATAAACCTTGCTGGCCTAAAAGCAACTCCCGTAATAAACTGAAAATACCTACCCAAATAATCGGACTAATATCCACCCCACCCAGAGGAGGCACAATTTTCCTAGTGGGGGCTAAAAATGGTTCTGTAGGCCAAAAAATCAAATTAAACGGAAGTTGATTGATATTTACCTGGGGATACCATGTGAGAACTATTCGGAAGATAAATAAGAATGTCATTAACCCCAGGGCAATACCTAGAGTCCAATTAGCTAATGTTAGATAGTCCATAAGACAATAAAAGAATGAAATTTTGTCAAGTAAAAATTAACTTTATAGCGGTTTTCACAAAGGTAGACTACAAAACTTCTGCCCTCTGCCTTCTGCCTTTAAGTCAAAATCTCTGTACTTTATGTTAATGAAAACTGCTATAAGTTACCTGATTGTATTTCAAATTATCTCAACGTTGGTTGAAGACTAGCACTCTCCATTCCCACTTATTTACTACTACCAAAATTTGTACTGAAAAAAATCACAAACCGCTATAATATTTAAAATTAAAGTAAATCAAATTTTGTGGCAAAGGGCAATAATCCATGACTCCTTCTTTATCAAACTTCTTATTAAGTCTACTGGCGGGAACTCTAATTGTAGTTATTCCTGCTACAATTTTTCTGATATTCGTCAGCCAAAAGGATAAAGTTACTCGTTCCTAAACCCTAGATACTAAACATTTTTCTTTTTGGAGCAAAGGTTAAGTAAGAATACCATTTCCTAGAAGTTTAACAATCACGAATTCTTCTTAGGAATAAACTTTTTTCTGAAATAACCTAACAGTTATGTGAAGGGCCTAAAAGCAAACTACTTTAGCTTTAAGCTTCACCTAATTTTTTTAGACAAAGACAAATTGAAAGCCTCAGACTACAGAATAGGGGAGACAGTGATATAATTGTCCAAACCTAACAAGCTGAGGTTTTTCTTTGTTAAATTGATGATATGTGCAGAAGGAAAAATCTGGCGTTGTCTGAATTTTCAGCTTTTGATATGTCAAATATAGTAATGGTAACTGTTATACAATATTCAACTAAATATTAAATAAGCTTTATATCTGCCAAATAACTTCAAGTCTAGATTCCAAGTCAGGGTAGAGATTTTAAACTTGAATTACTAATTTATAACTTACTTAGGAGATTAATAATGATCAACATAGGATTTAATGGGATGAGTTTCCTGGGAATAATCCTGGCCGTAGCAGGAGCAGGACTTTACTTCCTCCGCGCATGGCGTCCGAAGCTAGCTAGAGATCACGATATTTTCTTTGCTGCAATTGGCTTACTATCTGGAGGTATTTTATTCTTCCAAGGCTGGAGATTAGACCCTATTTTAGCTTTCGGTCAGTTTTTGTTAACTGGTAGTGCCATATTCTTTGCAGCAGAATCTATAAGAATGAGAGGTCTTACAACTAAGCAAGCTAGAGAACGTACCCCTATTGTAGATGAAGAAAGACCGGTAAGTCCTGTTTATGGTTATGCAGAATCAGACTTAGACGAACTAGAACCTTATGAAGAATATCCCGCTAACCGTCGTATCAGAGGTACTCAAGATTATCGTTCTTCTAGGCCAGATAATTTTGAGGATGACTACCGCCGTCGTCCTCCTAATCGCAGAAGTAGTTATGATAGACCAGGAGAAACAAACCCCAGATTACGCAAGCGTAGTCCTCGTTCAGAAGATTATTCTACTAGATCGTCTTCTGAATATTGGGAAACTTCTGTAGATTTAGAAGATAGGAGACCTGCTTCTCGCAGTCGCGGTAATTTCAGCGATACTAATAGACAAGAAGATAGACTACCTCGCCCTCGTAGTCGAGATAGCTGGGAGACTCCTACTACTGAAGAAAGGCCATCCTATAACCGTACTCGTCGCCCTAGTCCTGAAGCAAGCTACTCGGAAGAAACATCTCCTAGAACTAGAAAGCGCCGTCCACCAGAAGCATCATCTACTGATGGAGAGGTAACATCAGAAAATTATGTAGAGTATACTCCTATGGATTCTGCTGATAGTGATGTTAATGGTTAATTGAAGAAGGCAGAAGGAAAAATTGCATGGGGATACTAAACGATAGGCCACTCCGTGTCTTATAAACCCACACAATTTTAAGTACCCCCGTTGATCAAACAAAGAAGGTCTCAAGCTTCCCCTTTTAAGGGGATGAAAAGCAGTTGTTTTGCTAGGGCATAACTACGTTAACGGCT
>NZ_CEZPJD010001054.1:0-2242 GCF_983059655.1 Okeania sp. | reverse complement strand
TTTATAAAAGAAATGGCCGAAAGCTACGAGTACCCCTGATGCAAAACACTATGCCAAAACACTACCTGTGGGCTATAGGTGAAGGGATCAAAACCTATCGGCCAGAAGAAATAATAGGAGATCGTTATCAAGTTCAAGGCGATCAAATACTACTGGATACTCAACCAGAAGAAATGTCCCAGATGCCCGAAGAAATTCCGGGTGAAATAGAATCATATTTGAGATTATTTCCATATAGACTTCATATTCCTCAAGTTTTTGGAATTTTATTAGTAACAGAAAAAAAAGGGACTCGAGAAATTTGGCTCTTAGAAGGAGGGCCAATAGATGCCAATTCCGGAAACATAATGCCAAATATAGCTACAGCATGGAAAGATGCTACACCAATGCGACAGTTAAATTGGTTATGGCAAATGGCTCAACTTTGGCAACCTTTGAATGTGCAAAAAGTAGCTTCTAGTTTGCTAAACTCAGAAAATTTACGGGTAGAAGGACAATTAGTACGCTTATTAGAGCTACAAGCAGATCGAAAATCTTTGACATTACAGCACTTAGGTAGATTCTGGCAGAAATGGGCAAGCAATGCTCATCCCGCAGTAGAAAAATTCTTAAAACAACTGTTTCACCAAATGATTGCCGGTGAAATCCACAATGCAGATCTACTTATAGGGCAACTAGATCGAGCTCTGGAAGTATTGGGGCGATCGCAAATTAGAAAAATTCATATTACTACTGCTACAGATACAGGGCCTAATCGTTCTAACAATGAAGATGCTTGTTACCCACCGAACAAAACAGCAATTAGCTATCCACCGAGTTATAAAACAGTAGCTATTGTCTGTGATGGTATTGGTGGTCAAGAAAGAGGAGAAGAAGCATCAGAATTAGCAATCAAAGTTTTGTGCCAAAATTTAAAGAATATACCCGAAGAAGGCGATCCTCTAACTATAACTACAAAATTAGAAGAATCTGCTTATGGTGCTAATGATGCTATCTATGAGCGTAACGATAACGAGCAACGTCAAGGTCGTCAACGGATGGGAACAACTCTAGTTATGGCACTTGCCCATCTACACGAACTGTATATCACTCATGTAGGAGATAGTCGTGCTTACTGGATTACTCCGACTCGATGCTATCAAGTAACTTTAGATGATGATGTTGCCACTCGTCAAGTCAGATTAGGTTACTCTTTATATCATGATGCCGTCAACCAAGTAGCATCAGGCGCTCTAGTACAAGCTTTGGGTGTTACTGCTTCAACAAGTTTACATCCAACTGTACAACGTTTTCCAATAGATGAGGATAGTATTTTCTTAATTTGTTCTGATGGTTTAAGCGATAGAAATAGAGTAGAGGAATATTGGCAAACAGAAATATTACCATTACTACAAGGGAAAACAGATATAGCTACAGTCAGAGATAGATTAATAGAAATTGCTAACGCCACAAATGGGCATGATAATGTAACAGTAGCTTTAGTCTATTATCAAGTAACTGATAAAGGTCAGATAACAGAATTGTCTCTTCCACCTGTAAAAGTTCAGCATTTAAAAGTACAAAAAGCACAAAAAAATGCGGAACTTAATCCATCTGATAGTCAATTTTTTGACAATAAACCCAAAAATTTTCCTTATGACTCAGAATATAAAAGTGGGTGGTTTTACTTGTTAGGAATTATGATACTTCTGGTATTAGGTGGAATATTAGCATATTTTTTAAGTCCCTTAGCAAAAGAATTCACACAGCCATTGGATGTAAAATCTCCAAATAGTAATACTTTTGCAACAAATACAGAAAAGCCTAGCCAACAACCAAATTCTATATTTTCTCCTAGTTTATCTTTGGATATAGGTTCATTCATACAGATTAGTCATAGCGATCTTTCTCGCGAAGGGTTAGACGAACCGATTAAATTACTAGATAATACAACAAATAAGAAAGTTATAGGTATAGTTAGCAATGGTAGTATTCTCCAAGTAACTAGAAAATTGAATAAATCGGAAGAAAGTTGGTTAGAGTTAAAGGTTTGTTCAACTGCAAATTCCTCAAATACTGACCCAGAATTGTCTAATGTTTTATTACAACCAAAAGATAAAGGTTGGATTCAACAAGTCAAAATAGAGAGTAGCTTGGATGTCATTATTTTGGAAAGAAATTCAGAAAAACTAGATGATCGCGTCCGTCAGATATGTTTATAGGAAACTTAAGTTTTTTTCAGGCTTATAGCAGTTTTTATTTG
>NZ_CEZPJD010001053.1:0-2245 GCF_983059655.1 Okeania sp. | reverse complement strand
ACTTTTTCAATTTCTTCCCTACTCCCTACTCCCTACTCCCTACTCCCTACTCCCTTACTTTCATAGCTAATGGGATAATTTTTTATTTGGAAGTCCCTTAAGTGAGAATTTCTGTCAGCAGTTTGACAGATTAACAATTTTATGGTAACTAAAAAGGAAGATTACAGCACATAAGCGATCGCTCCCCTTCCCCAAACACTTTTTAGACTATACTTAATCCATCCAATCTAGATTAGAGGTAATGACAATCAAAGCAACTATTTGGCAAGAGGGCAATAAATCAAAACTGCCAAAAAATTCTCGATTGCCACTTTTTAGTAGTAGTTCAATAGTCAACCAGAATTTTAGTGAAAATTTCCTACTCTATCAATCTGATGAAAGTATTACCCCGATATATATGTTGGGAGATGTCACCGAAGTTCTGAAAAAGCTACCCACTGAATCCATTGATTGTTGTATGACAAGTCCGCCTTATTGGGGAAAAAGAGAATATGATGCAGGTGGTATTGGTTTAGAGGAAAATTTCAATATTTATGTTGACAATCTATGTTCAGTTTTCTCCGAAGTTTATAGAGTCCTTAAGAAAACAGGTTCCTTCTGGTTGAATATTGGTGATTCTTATTACCACAAAAATTTATTAGGTTTGCCGTGGCGCATAGCGCTTTCCTTAACAGACAATCAAGGTTGGATTTTAAGAAATAGTATTATTTGGAATAAGGTTAAAGGGGGATTAGACAATTCAAAGGATAGATTGAGAAATATTCACGAAAATATATTTCATTTTGTCAAATCACCAAAAGGGTATTATTACGATATAGACTCTATTCGCTCTTCCCCAAGAAAAACAAAAGTAGTAAACGGTTCTGTTGTCTCTGCAACTGGTGTAACAGGAGTTCGCTATAAAAGAAAAATTGAGTTATCTACTGAACTTTCTGAAAATGAGAAACGGAATGCCTATAACGCCTTAGAAGAAATTCTCCGTCAGGTTTCCAATGGCGATATTTCTGATTTTAGAATGATTATTAGAGGTCAGCAAAGAATAACCCACTCTAATTCGGAAAAAGTTTCTGGTAGAGCAAAAGAATTAAAAGAGAAAGGATTTTACTTTTTAAAGTATCATCCTAAAGGTTCTAAACCTAGTGATGTTTGGGAAATCCTTCCAGAAGATACACAAAACCGTGAACTTCATTTTGCGCCTTACCCTGTCGATCTTTGCAAAATACCAATCTCTTCTACTTGTCCACTCAATGGAATAGTTCTAGATCCTTTTTGTGGTACTGGAACCACAATGTTAGCAGCTCAGTTACTCGGCAGAAAATCCTGTGGTATAGATATTTCCGAGCATTACCTAAAAATAGCAAAGGAAAGAAATGAAACTATTTTATGAGTAAAATACTTGAAATTTTTGGGCGCTCCAAAAACCAATCGGAGGAAATAGACTGGGTAAGCATTATACAAAGTCAGGGTTGTCCATACTTGCACAAGCGTTGTATTAAAGTCCGCAAAAGTCAACCTGAGATATCTATTGGAACCTGTTCTGTTGCCTATGGAAAAAGTTCTATTCCAATTATTATTTGTCCTCATAGATTAATGGAAAGAAAGCAGATATTTACAGATTGTTTGCACTTACTAACTACCCATGAACCAGGTAATGAGTTACATCTAATCTCAGAAGTTTCAATTCCAGGGGGAAATGTAGACTATTTTCTTGTTTCTGCTTTAAATAATAAAGTAAAAGATTTTGTAGGCATCGAACTCCAAACACTTGACACTACGGGAACTGTTTGGCCAGAACGCCAACGTTTACTGGAAGAACTTGGTGTTCCCACTGAAGATAGTCAAAGTCAATCTGGCAAAACTTTCGGGATGAATTGGAAAATGACAGCAAAAACAATTCTTATACAGTTGCATCATAAGATTGAGACTTTTGAGAATTTTAATAAAAAACTTGTTCTTGTTATTCAAGATTGTTTTCTTGATTATATACAGCGTGAATTTAGTTTTTCCCATGTCAGTCATCAAGCTCAGTTGGGAGATTCTATGCACATTCATGTATATCGGATGACTACACAATTAGATCTGTCTTTGAAGTTAGCTTTAGATTCTCGCCTGAGTACAGATGTAGACGGAATTGCAAGATGTCTGGGTCTTCAGGCAGAAGCTAATGTTGAACTTGAGCAAATTGTCAAAACCTTGGAATCTAAACTATCTGCAAATACTCTTTTCACATTCATATAATTTTGAC
>NZ_CEZPJD010001052.1:0-2246 GCF_983059655.1 Okeania sp. | reverse complement strand
ATTATCCATTATCCATTATCCATTATCCATTATTGAACGCTTTCTAATATTTCTAATAACTGCGCTTCACTCAATTGTTCGATCCCTAACTTTTCAGCCTTCTGTAATTTAGAACCTGGATCTTTTCCCACTACAACAAAATTAGTTTTAGAACTCACTGTACTTGTCACCTTACCGCCAGCAGTTTCAATCAAACTCTTTGCCTCATCCCGCTTCAAGGTTGGTAAAGTTCCAGTTAGCACAAAAGTTTTGCCTGATAAAAATGCACTTTGCTCTTTTTCCACATTGCTTGTATCTTCTCTTACCTCCGTAGTCACTCCAGCATTATTCAGACGTTTCACCAATTCTTGATTAGCTGATACCTGAAACCACTGTTCAATTGATTGAGCAATTTCTGGACCAATTCCATAAACTGCTTCAATATCTGTCGCTTTTGCTTGTGCCAACTGTCCTACACTGGAAAACTTCTGAGTTAATAACTCTGCATTTACACTACCCACATGACGAATACCTAAACCATAAAGCACCCGCGCCCAAGATTTTGTTTTGGAAGTAGCGATCGCATCCACCAATTTACTGGCAGATTTTTGTCCCATGCGTTCGAGGGAAGTCAAACTTTCGACATTCAAATCATATAGATCGGCTACTGACTCAACTAAACCACTATTTACCAACTGCTGTACTAATTTTTCCCCTAAACCATTAATATCCAGAGTGCCTCTAGAGGCCCAATGTACCAAGGAACCCCGAACAATAGCAGGACATGAAGCATTGATACACCTAGTTACTGCCTCATTGGTAGGTTTGACCACAGGTTGACCGCATTCTGGACAGTTGGTAGGCATTTGAAATAGTTGGGCATTTGTGGGGCGTAGTTCTGGCAAAACTCGTACTACTTCTGGAATAATTTCTCCTGCTTTGCGGACTATTACTGTGTCACCAATATGTAGATTTAGTTCCGCGAGGCGATCGCTATTATGTAGGGAAGCTCTTTGTACGGTTGTACCTGCTAACTGGACAGATTTTAATTCTGCCACGGGAGTGAGTGCCCCAGTGCGGCCTACTTGAATTGTGACTGCTTCAACAATAGTCGGGACTTCTTCGGCAGGATATTTAAGAGCGATCGCCCACCGAGGAAATTTTTGAGTAAATCCTAATTTTTCTTGTAGTGGTAAAGAATTAAGTTTAACTACAACTCCATCGGTTAAATAGGGTAAATTTTTTCGTTCGGTATCCCAATATTGATAGTATTTTTGAACTTCATTTAAAGATGAGCAAATTTGACGATGAGGATTAACTTTAAAACCTAATTTTTGTAGTAATTCTAAATATTGCCATTGAGTAGAAAGTTGAGATAATTCTGAGTTAATTTCAGATTTTATATAAAGTGTATAAGCGAAAAAATCTAGTCGGCGTTGAGCAACTATTTTTGAATCTAATTGTCGCAAAGTACCTGCTGCTGAATTACGGGGATTAGCAAATGGTGGTTCACCAATTTTTTCTCTTTCTGCATTGATACTTTCAAATACATTAATTGATAAAAAAGCCTCACCTCGAACTTCTATGATTGAGGGTGAATTATCTATTTTTAGTTTTAAGGGAATACTTTTAATTGTTTTGACATTTTGAGTAATATCTTCTCCTGTAATTCCATCTCCACGAGTAGCACCTCTGACTAATAAACCATTTTCATAAGTTAGAGCTAAAGCAGAACCATCAATTTTTAGTTCACAAACATAATCTACTTTATCAGCATGGGGATCAATTTTTATTTGACGTTGCCAACGTTCTTGCCAGTTTTTTAGTTCTTCAATATTAAAAGCATTTTCTAGACTATAAAGAGGAATATTATGCTCAATTGATATAAATTTAGTTGCTGGTTTTTCTCCCACTCTTTGGGTAGGGCTATCTGGAACTATTAATTGAGGATATTGGGTTTCTAATTCTTGTAATTCTCGAATGAGGCGATCGTAAACAGTATCTTCCATAATAGGGTCATCAAGAACATAGTAAGCATAGCCAGCCTCTTGAAGTTTATACCTCAATTGTTGAGCGCGCTGCTCTAATTCTGGTGTTAACTTTGCCATGTTTTTTTCTCCTTTTTAGGGAATAGGGAACAGGGAACAGGGAACAGGGAACAGGGAAAAATTTATCAGAATCATGTCCGGATAATTAGTAATTAGGGTTTGCTGAAAAAGTCTTTTTAAGGAGTAGGGGAGTAGGGGAGAATTTTTTTGCCCAACTAT
>NZ_CEZPJD010001051.1:0-2246 GCF_983059655.1 Okeania sp. | reverse complement strand
GGATAATTTGGATCGATTGGAACATAGGCACCACCTGCTTTTAATATTCCTAACAATCCTATTACCATTTCCAGGGAACGCTCAAGACAAATACCTACCAATGTTTCTGGTTTCACTCCTAAACTTTGCAGGTGGCGAGCAAGTTGATTAGCTTTGGCGTTTAGCTGTTGATATGTTAATTGCTCCTGCTCAAATACAACGGCAACTGCATCAGGATTTTTCTCAACTTGCTCTTCAAACAACTGATGAATACATTTATCTGAGGGATATTCAACTGCTGTATCATTCCATTCTACTAATAATTGATGGCGCTCTGCTTCTGTTAAGAGAGGAAGTTGGGTAACAGGTTGTTCGGGATTGGCAATAATTGCTCCTAACAACTGCTGAAAATGCTCTCCCATCCGAATAATTGTCGTCTCATCAAAAATATCCGTATTATATTCTAAAATTCCTTCAAGTTCAGTTTCTGTCTCTCTCATAGACAAAGTTAAATCGAACTTTGCTGTCACATTTTCTCCACCCAAAGGAGTTAAAGTTAAACTAGGTAGCTCCAGTTTGTCCATCGGTGCATTTTGCAAAATAAACATCACCTGAAATAGAGGACTATAACTGAGAGAGCGTTCAGGTTGTAAAGCTTCTACTAATTGCTCAAAAGGCACATCTTGACGAGCGTAACTTTCTAGAGTTACCTGTCGTACTTGTTTCAATACATCCGAGAAACTAGGATTTCCTGACAATTGAGTCCGCAATACTAAAGTATTTACAAAAAAGCCAATCAATGGTTCAATTTCTTGGCGATCGCGATTGGCAATAGGAGAACCCACAACAATATCATCTTGGTTACTATAGCGCGACAGTAAAACTACAAAAGCACTCAGCAAAGTCATAAATAAAGTTACCCCAGATTGTTGACTCAGGGTTTTCAACTTCTGAGTTATTGTAGAATTTACCTGAAATGATTCGGTACTACCTCGGAAAGTTTGAATGGCTGGACGGGGGCGATCGCCTGGTAATTCTAATAATGGTGGTGCCCCTGCTAACTTTTCCTTCCAGTAGTTGAGATTAGCTTCTCGCAATTCTTGGGATAACCACTGACGCTGCCAGTAAGCAAAATCAGCATATTGAATAGATAACTCAGGCAAAGTCGAAGGTTTTCCTTCTGAAAAAGCTTGATAAAGAGTAGATAATTCTCGAATAAATATTCCAGTTGACCAAGCATCAGTAACAATGTGGTGCATTACCAGCAACAGAATATGATCTTCTTCTCCTAGTTTGAGCAGGGAAACTCGCAATAGGGAATCTCTGCTCAAGTCAAAAACTTTTGCTTTTTCTTCTGTTATTATTTTTTGTGCAGCAGTGAATTTTTCTGCTTCTGGGAATGACTGTAAATCTATTATTGGAAAACTGGAACTAGATGGAGCATTAATTATCTGTACTAGATTTCCATTTTTCATCACAAAATTTGTGCGCAAGATTTCGTGACGGCGAACAATTTCCTCAATCGTTTTTTCTAGAGCAGAAATATTGAGTTTTCCTGTTAGTTGGAGTGCTGCATAGTTGTGGTAAGCGGTACTTTCTTCCTCCAATTGATTGAGAAACCAAAGTCGTTGTTGGGAAAAAGATAAGGGAATATAACTATTTCGTGAAATTGGTTCAATAGGAGGTAGCTGTAATTTTTCTACTTTTAATTCATCTATAGCTTTACTAATTTCTTCAACTGTGGGAAAGTCAAATAAATATTTGAGGGGAATTTCTGCTTGAAATGCTATTCGCAACCTAGATATAACTTGGGTTGCTAATAAAGAATTTCCTCCCAATGAGAAAAAATCATCGTGGATGCCAATTTTTTCTACTCTTAATAGTTGAGACCAAATATTAGCTAAAAGTTCTTCTGTTGGGTTGCGTGGCGCAACAAAGTTTTCTAATTCGGGACGGATACTGTCAGGTTCTGGTAAGGCTTTTCTATCAATTTTACCGTTGGGAGTAAGTGGTAAAAATTCTAGTTTGACAAAAGCTGATGGAATAGCATATTCTGCTAATTTTTCTTGGAGAAATTGACGTAAATTATTAGGAGAAAATTGTTTTTTAGTAGGTACAAAATAGGCGATTAAACGCTTATTGCTAGAGTCATCTCCCTTGACAATAACTACAGCAGTTTGTACTTCTGGATGGGAGACGATCGCTGCTTCTATTTCTCCCAACTCTATACGAAAACCACGAATTTTTACCTGGTTATCAATACGTCC
>NZ_CEZPJD010001050.1:0-2252 GCF_983059655.1 Okeania sp. | reverse complement strand
TTCGTTTAGTTGACTGAAAACATGAACGTATTTCACTCTTATAGAGTAGGCTTAGGCTATATTTGGGCTTAAAAGTTGTGTAAGTCCCATAAGACAAAAAAAGTATTCTTCCCACTTTTAAATTCTTAGATTGCTATGAATAGATGCGAAATTCCTTAATACCCATCTAGCGATCTAGATAATTTTATAAAAAACGTTAAACCAGCACACTAGACACTACCAATAGTGAAAAGAAAAATTTGCTACTTTAGCTAAAAAAGAAGTTAGAGTATTTTTCTATCTTTACGATCTATTCATAGCAATTACCAAAAATAATACTAAAAAAAATAAATTGGAAATTTATGCCTTTAAGGAGAATAATCAATTATATTGTTAGCCTATTTTTATCATTTTTTACCTTCTTATTTTTTCTTATTTATTGAAATTTATTTGATTATTTTTGCTTTCTTTTCCTGTCAATATAAGGAGGTAAAAATTTGGTTTGCTCCTCCTCATAAATAGTATATTGCCAAGGAACATTAATATCATGAGTAACACCCTTACCATTGTAAGAAGATCGACGTTGGGGTTGAGCTAATAAAATAATCATTCCAATTAAAATAATGCCACCACCAAGAAGTAAAATAGCTAAGACCATTCCTCCAACAAACCACAGTATACCTTTTTCTAAATAATTCGCAGAACCAGCTGAAGATCTTCTGCTATAATTATCCATTCCCTGCTGTAGACTCAAGCTAGAAATCAAACGTTCTTGTTCCTGGACTTGAATCAACAGTCGGTCATTTTGCATTCTCAGTTGATCTTGTTGTAGTCTGAGTTGCTGTGTATCTGCCCATTGTTGTTCCAACTGAGTTTTCAACTGTCGCAAATCGAGTAATTGCTGCTGTAGTTGAGTTTTTAGTTGGTCATAAGCTGAACGTTGTTGTTCTGATTGATTTTTAATTTGTTGTTCCAACTTATAGTCCTTAAAGTCAGGAACTAAAGGGACTGAAATTGGTGGTGGTGGTAATGGTAGTGGCTGAGGAGAAACGGTTACTAAAGGAGAAGGATACACTTTTGGAGAAGGGGAAAATGTGATTGAGGGAGAAGGGGATGGTTTTGGCGCTTCCGTCCGATAATCAGGAGACCACTTGCCAAATACAATCCAACCCATGAGCAAGAGGACAATCAATATCCCCGTCAGAATACATCCTCCTATAAACGCTGCAGTCTGATTCATTATTTAATTTCACTTTATGGTTAAACCAGGACTATTTGACAAATCATATAGAGTATTTATTCCCTAATGCCGATTAATATCATAACTAAGCATATGCAATAAAAATCAAAAACATCACTACTGTTTTACGTTAAGTCAAAATGTTTCAAATATTTAACCTTCTGTTAAGAGTAGGATCTTTTGGGCATACTGCACTACTTTCTAGAAAAATTAATATAGAAGTATATGGACTTTGAAACAATATCCTAGGACGACTAGTATTTTGATGCTACCTTTATCAAAAGACATTTGTTTTGGGCTGCCAAGTTTTCTTCTAGGAAATAATCTGAAAAATATTTTTACCAAATAATAGCAAATAGTAGCATGGCAAGAGGTTAGGAGGAAAAAATATTGGCAGAAAATCACCGGTCTTTTTTTAGCAAAGCTGCCTTTCAACTGCTGCCTTCTTCAATACATACCTCACTTTACTGTTCTTGTCCTTTCCCTTCTTATTTCTTTAGCACTTCACGGAACTCATAAATCAAAAGTCAAAATTTTTAATATAGCAAGAATCTATCAAAAACTCAAGGGGTTTAGAAATTATATCTGATTTGTGCCACAAGCTTCTGATTTATACCACAAGCTATGTTATAGTTAAAAGCTTTGTAAGTCTTATTTATCATAGATATAGTAATTTAGTATGGCTCAACTAAACTTACTCAAAAACCTGAAAACTTAGTTGAACGCAAGTTGATCGACCACTACATGGTTAAGTGGCAAACCCTTTATTCCTTGGTCAAAGACATCAGGAATTACTTTTTTAATTATATTCAATGACCCATTTACATCTGTATTTGATAATTTATTTTCCCTAGTTTTATATAACCCTCTTGTTACTCTTTTCACACTCAATATCGTTTTTTATCTCCATATTTTGGTAAATTGTCCCTACCTAAACATCTTAATCAAGATGCATAAGATTCTTCTATAGCAATCAGAAATGAGTTGTGAGAATTGAGATGTTCCTTAAAAGTGTAGAATATAGCAATTATTA
>NZ_CEZPJD010001049.1:0-2254 GCF_983059655.1 Okeania sp. | reverse complement strand
TAGATATTTTTGGGGAAATTTGAGTAGTGATGGGAGGCGATCGCTAAACTTTCCTCAATCATAATACTAACGAAATCTATAGTTATATCTAAATAATATACAAATTTATTCCATTAATTGTTGTACTTCATTTAATGGTAAATCTACTGCTTCGGCAATTTGCTCTGCTGTTAAACCGAGTTTGATTAATTTAGAGACAGTATTTAATTTATTTGTATACAAGACGTTTTCAGTGGTGGGTTGGCAAGAGGTTGTATTTTTGTAATCTGATTTAGTATTAACAAAATCCCTATTTTTTAGCTCTGTTGTTTCGGCATTATTGCAAAGATTAATACTATCAACACGAACATGATTTCCTATTAGGGGAGACTGATAATTTGCACATCCTAAACGTTCAACTGTAGCGGCAAAATTAGACTTATTTAACTTCTCCCCAAAAATCTCTGATAAAACTTGCCAGAGTTCGTATCCTTCATCTTTGACATGACCATTAGAACATTTATATTGTTCTGCAATTTCTCTGTATTTTTCGTTGTTCAGAACACCTTTCAAAATAGCAATTTGTAGATTATTTAGGTGTTTTCCCGTTTGCTGAAAGACCAACTCATCAATTGAATTTAAAGCTGTTTGCCAGTCCATTGTTTTAGAATTAATTCTTGTGAATAGCTTATCCGCTATTATCCTTCTTTATCCGTCCTTTTTATATTTTTTTCACAAAACTCCCGTCTTTATCCGTCCTTTTTCGACTTGTGGATATGAAAATGACTTGATTACAATATTGATGTCTACAATAATGCGTCAATTTGAATGAGTTAAGTAAAGATGCATTTTTACTTACAGCGTATTTCATATTAGTGAGGTACACCAGTCGCGGGCAAGATGCCCGCACTACGAAGACTTTACTATTTATACTTGTACCTCATTTACCTGCAATCTGCTGTAAGTTTAGGACTACCAAAAAGACATTTATTACAAATATGAGTACCTTAAAAGTAACTAATAGTACCATTACTTTGGACAATAAAGTTTATCAAGTTAGAAATATTACTAGCGTAGGAAAGTACCGAATTAAACCAAACTATTTTTTCAAGCTAAAATTCATCATTGCTGGCGTTATCCTCAGTTTATTGGGAATTGAATGGATGAAGAATAATCCAGATGTGTCGTTGTTCACATGGAGCGTAATTATTCTTACTGCATTGGGAATTATAGAGCGATTTACTAAGGCTAAAAGATATGGTATCAGCATAGAGACAAGTGCTGGATCTATGAAATTGCTGACATCTAAGGATGAAATTCTGATAGACAGAATTATTAACACAATCGCTCAAATTATGAATAATCAGGATAAAGCTGCTAATTATACCTTCAATATTTCTGATGGAGACATCATAAATCAAAGCGGTTCCTTTGAAAATGGGGTTCAAGTTGGGTAATTAAAATACACTATTTACTTAGATTATATGGAGAGTAAAAAACATGAATAATCAAGAGCAACAAACTAATTATAACTATGCTAAAGGAGACATTACTAACCAAAAAGCAGAGCATTTTGTGATTGGTGTTGATAAAAGAAAAACAACTATGCGTGATAATATCGGCACCCAAATTAATAATTCTCAAGATCTAGCACAAGCAGCTAAAGATATTAAAGACCTACTAAATCAACTTTCAGCAGATTATCCTAGCGATAGTTATAGAGTTTTGAGTGCTAAAGCTGTGGATGAAGTTGATAAAAACCCTCAGTTAAAATCTCGAATTATCCGAGGAGTAAAAGCAGGAAGTTTAGCAGCTTTAGAAAAGACGATAGATCATCCCGTTGCTCAATTCTTTATCGAAGGTGTAAAAGAAGTATTGAAAAAGCCTTGAATCCTTCAATAAATTGTTGAGATAGCTTTTGTAGGTTGGGTGGAGGCAAGTTTAGCGTAGCTTATCCTGTGGATAAGCCCAACACAAACAATTTTTGCCCAAACCCTGTCTCTAAATCTATTTTTATTGTAAGCATTCAGCTATCAGCTATTAATTCATTACCTTTATAGCAGGAATTAGTATTGAGAGATTTAAAGATAATTCAAAGTATTGAAAAAAACTAATCTTGACCTTAGCAATGTATATTAATTATTGATGAAACAGCTAAAAGCTAACTGTAAGCTAGCTGAATGCTTACTTTTTATTTATCAACCATAGGTGCTATAATTAAACAAAATAATTATCAAAAAACCTATGGCTGAAATTACTATAGACGAGACTAAAC
>NZ_CEZPJD010001048.1:0-2256 GCF_983059655.1 Okeania sp. | reverse complement strand
ATCACCAGATGTCTAATAGAACTATTTTTTCATAAAATAAATTAAGCGATCAGAAGTATTGATATTGAGTGCTGAAGTTTAGTAACTATTGCAAAAAAATCTACAGATTTCTACATTTATAAAAACTTGGGTGTTGGTGAATCAAGGGATGATATCTCAAATTTGGCAACATATAAAATGCTTTTCAGTTAATAATTAAGCAATATCCATTAAAGCACAATCATAGCCAAACATCACCAATGAAAAAATTGGTAGTCCTAAAGTAGTTGAAATTGGATATTTATTACAGCAATGATACTGTGCTTTATTCTAGTGCAGTAAAACCTAGATTAAAATGATTACTTGCCTTGCATACAAAAATATATTAATTAGTAAAAAAGACTCAATCATATTCTAAAACATTGGAAAATAATATTAGAGCTATCTAGTACTGCATTCACAACCACAATAAATCCTTACTTTTTTAACACTACCAAAAAAATCAACAGCCTAATAGTCCATTTTATTAATTTTAATCAGGTTATAAATTATCAAAATGACTTATTCTTCATAATTTAATAATTTACTTAACCCATGAAAATTAATTAAACAGACTATTAGTAGAAAAGTCTTCTTTTTATTTATAAAAAATTAAATCAACTTAGACAGAAGTCTGCAATACTTCATGTTCTGTAGCTATATCTATTCTTTGCAACTGTGCTCCCAACTTTTTAAGTTTAACCTCTAATTTTTCGTAGCCTCGGTCTAAGTGTTGTAGACCTTGAAAAGTAGTTTCTCCTTCTGCAGCCAATGCTGCTAGTACCAAAGCAGCAGAAGCCCTGAGATCTGTACCAATTACTGGAGCAGCTGAAAGCTTGGACACACCTTCTACAATGGCATGATTTCCTTTCACCCTAATATTAGCACC
Source organism: Okeania sp. (assembly GCF_983059655.1). NCBI lineage: Bacteria > Bacillati > Cyanobacteriota > Cyanophyceae > Oscillatoriales > Microcoleaceae > Okeania > Okeania sp. The sequence continues at coordinate 1,349 of NZ_CEZPJD010001048.1, read as the reverse complement.
CATCCTATTTAGCTCTGAAACATGACGCATACGATTCTCAAATACTGTCTCTGTAACAGAACTACTACCAGAACAAACACTTAGCAAGGCCATAAAAGGAGCCTGCATATCTGTGGGAAAACCAGGATATGGCTGGGTCTCAATATCTGTAGCTATAAGGTTTTTACTAGGTAGAATGCGTAAACTACCAGGTACTTCTTGTATGATTTTTGCCCCTACTGACTGGAGTTTAGAAATAACTGCACTCAGATGTTGAGGAACAACTGGTGAAATAGTTATGTCTGAGTTAGTAATTGCGCCAGCGATTAAAAATGTCCCAGCTTCTATTCTGTCAGGTATAATGGTGTAATCTACAGAATGTAGCTTGGGGACTCCAGATATAACTATGCTCTTTGTGCCAGCGCCAATAATATTAGCACCCATAGCTATACATAGATTAGCTAGGTCTACTACCTCCGGTTCTTGGGCTGCATTTTCAATGATGGTTTCTCCCTCAGCCAGGGTAGCTGCCATCATTAATGTTTCAGTGGCTCCAACACTAGGATAGTCAAGATATATTTTTGCGCCTTGTAACTTTTTTTTACTACCACTAATATAGGCATTGACTATACCATGCTCAATATGAACTTCTGCTCCTAAAGCTTGTAAACCTCGAACATGAAGATCTACAGGTCTAGCACCAATAGCACATCCACCTGGCAATGGTACGCGGGCTACTCCTAGTCTGGCCAGAATAGGACCGATGATAAAAAAGCTAGCACGTAACTGTCTAACTAATTCATAAGGAGCTTGAGCAGTATCTAGATTACTAGCATTAACAGCTAAAGTATTACCATTATGTTCTAACTTTGCTCCTAATGCAGATAAAACTTGTCCCATTCTATTAATATCTGCCAGAGAAGGAACTTGGTTTAACCTACAAGTGCCTGAGCAAAGCAATGTTCCTGCCATTGCAGCTAAAGCAGAATTTTTAGCACCACTGATATCTATGTTTCCTTTGAGATGAGATGGACCACAAATTTTCAGTATTGATTGGTTGATAGGGGATGATTTTGGGTTCTCTTTTGAATTTGATGGTTGATTGATGGCTCTGTCCTCCCTCAATTACCTAATTTATTAATTTTAATTTTTGTTTCTGATTGTACTGGAAAGTTGGCAGATGTCTAGGGGTTGACAAATCCTATTTCTTAATATAAGTTGCAAAAAAAAATTAGATGGCTCCGGAATAATTGGGGTTTGTTGAAAAAATCTGAATAGTATTGCAAAATTATTCAAGCAAAGCAGATGATAATTTTTTGACCAAAAAATAAGGTCTCAAGCCTCCCCTTTCAAGGGGATGAAAAAGCGGT
>NZ_CEZPJD010001047.1:0-2270 GCF_983059655.1 Okeania sp. | reverse complement strand
ATTATCAATTATCCATTAATGAAGCACCTTGAAAAGCTGATAGCTGACTGCTGAGTGCTGAGTGCTATTTCAATTACTAGCTTTCTGAATTGAAGGACTTGATTGAGCTAAATATAATCCCAATAATACGATAGAAAATCCTAGCCAACTAATGATAGTAAGTTGTTCTGAAAATAATCCCCAAGCAATTAAAGCAGTAATTACAGGTTCTAATAAAAAGCACAAAGCAACAAAACCAGAAGAAAAAGTTTTGAGACTATAAGTAACTAACCCATGACCTAAAACTTGGGCAATTACTGCCAAACCAATAATAGATAACCATCCCTCCCAAGAAAAAGGCAAAATACGATCTTCCGTGAACAAAGCAATAGGAAGAGTAAATAAACTACCACTTATACAAGTCCAAAATAAGATGGTTTTCGCTGAAAATTTGGAGCGAAGTTTTTCAATTAATAAGTAATAAGCACCAAATAAAATTGCAGATGCAAATGCTGCTAAGTCACCAGCAAAATGTTCTAAATCTACTTGTATATCATCTGCTCCAATAGTAATTGCTCCTACTACAGCTATTCCCATTCCTATTAAAAATCTACGGTCAAAACGAAGACTTAAAAATATCCATCCTCCCAGAGCGGTAAAAATAGGAATCATATTATGAAGTATAGTTGAGTTCGCTACATTAGTTTGGGTTAAAGACCATGCCCAAAGAAGTAAACTAGGAGCAAAAATAAAACCACCAGCTAATAACCAAATCCACTCACTCAATGTATAAGTTGGATATTGTTCATTTTTATTAGTTGATGATTGATTTTTTTGAGCTTGGAAATTACTCCAAAACCAAAAGATAAAACCAGAGATAATAAAACGGTCTAATATTGTACTAGCAGGTCCTAATTCTCGCTCACTTAATCGAATAAAAATTGCTGCCAAGGATACAGCTAATAATCCTACTAATAATGCTATTAAAGATAAAAATGTGGATTTTTGTGCTGAATTTTGGGGTAGTAATTGTAATTGACTTGTCATGTTAAATTTACCTTTAAGTTTTGTATAAGCCAGAAAAAATTTGCATGTCTGTAGAGAAACTAAAGAGGTTTTATTTCTTTAGTCATTTGAAATATTTAGGGTTTGCTGAATAAAGTATGAGTGCTAGGGGTAGGAGTCAGGAGTCAACCCACTTCCTAACATCTCCCAGGAGAGGAAGTCAGGAGAAACAGGGAATTATTAAGGAGGTATTCGGAAAAGTTGTCCCTTAATTTTTCTGCCATAATCGTCCCGAAACAATAGCTTTATGCAGCTCTTTCCACCGAAAAGCTGATACTTTTTTAGACAAAAAAATGCTTACAACCAATATCAGTCAATGCTTTGATATTTAATCAGCAAACTCTAATTTAGGGATGAAAATAAAATAGGACTTAGAAGTATGCGATCCACCCTATGAGTTTAAAATTGCTTTGCTCTGCAATACTGACAGGCTCGAAATTACAGAAAAATTTTCTTTTGCATAAGCATTCTTGATACAACCTATAACTAGATATTTTTTTTGATCGATTAATTTAAAAAAACGATTTCCATAGCAAGGAATGTGAAAAAAATCAAAAAAAAAATTACTAATTTATTTAAGGCTTACTCATGGTTAGAATCTATCGGCAAAAAATTACTGTGACAATTCTAAATAAATTATAAATATATAAGTAATTATACAGCATAATTTCAAAAAAAATCATTTTTTTGATGATGAAGGATAAAATTTGAAAATTTAACAAAGAAGAAGAAAGAAGGACTTAAGTTGGAAGGAAGAAAAAGGAAAAAGTGGTTGGGGTTTGAGTCCACATCTAATTGTAAATACCTTGTAGAAGATGAGGTATTAAACCGAAAAAAAAAGAAAATGATAATCAAACAAAGATTTATGTATTTTTGCAAAAATCAATCAAATATTACTAAAGATAGTGTAGGGCTAATACTTTTTATACCAAACTCAAAAAAGGTAGTTACATCTTAAATTTGTGATTTATTTCTACAATAAAAAAATCTAAATTAACATAAATTATAAAAATTTAAACTTTAAGTGGTGGTTATGTGTAAGTTTTGTGAATAAAGCAAATATTCGTTTAATTTCTACTACATTCTCAAACAGAGATTCGTACTCTGAAGCTTTGATAAAGTTGTTTTTTTCTCCTTTAAAGGTAATAAAGCTGATAGTTGACAGCTGTTTGCGCAGCATTCCGCAGGAAATGCTTACATTAGTATTCCCTCTCTTGGTCAGCATT
>NZ_CEZPJD010001046.1:0-2270 GCF_983059655.1 Okeania sp. | reverse complement strand
TTTTTTGACAGGTCTGTTGGTACTTTTTCCCATTCACAAGCAGGAATTTTTGCTCCTATTTCTACAGCTATTTCCCATATTGGTCGTGCCTGGTTATCGTATTCAATATCTACTGATTTTTGTTCCTGTTTGAGATTAGTATACTGAGTAACTTCTTGTACTTGTTGCACAATTTTTTCTAATAACCATAATTTCTCTTCTAAAGATAAATTTTGGATTGAGTTTTCGAGTTGTATTAATTTTGCTGAGACCATTTTTCCTCCTAGTTATATGCCTATTTCAAATATATTCTACTCTACCTATCATTTCCTCTGGAGTATAAACCTCATAAATCAAAATCAGACATCTGATAATTTCACCAATGGAACGAGAGTTAGGTGAACAATAAGCAATTCCAGGGTGTTCGTTTGTTTGACTAGCGATAATCAGAAAATCATCATCGTGAGTCACCATCACTCGTTTTTCACTGCGGATAAATTCTAAGTGCGACTCATCACTTTGAGTTCTTAACCCAGTCTCTACAGTAGTTGTTACATCTATACCATAACGACGTAACCCATTTGCAATGCTATTGTCGATGTGTTCGTCTAAATGAAATTTTATTTTATCGCTCATCTCTAATTGCCTTTAATTTTGCTTGTAGTGGAGATAGAGGACTATTTCGTTTTAATTCTTCTACCTTAGCTCGACTTTCAGCAGTATGTCTGTCTATTTCTTCTCGGCGATCGTAATAATATGCCATTGCTGCATGAACTGCTGCTAAGGGTAGATTGTATTTACCTGCAATTTCTTCTATAGATATTCCCATTTTAAGATACATTTCAGCTACATGAGCAACTGAAATGCGATGACCAGCAATGCGTGGTTTGCCACCTAAAACACCAGGGGTGATGTCAATATATTCTGTAATTACTGATTGTATCGGCATTTTTTTACTTTTTTGATTTACCATAATTTTAGCATAAAACTATTTGTTTAAAATTAATAGCGATCGCCTATTTTATCTATGGCAATATTGACCGAATTTTTGGTATCGGAACTTCTCCTCCTAATTCTTGAGCAGTTTAATACTATTCTTGCATAATTATTTCTACATTTTGCAATACTTCACAATATATGCTATTGATAAAGTAAATTTTCGCGGTCAAAAATGCCAACTGTTCTAAGATTTGAAGCATATCGCTTTTACTTCTATAGTCACGAACCAAACGAAGCACCACATATTCATGTTGATAGAGATAATCTTTCTGCCAAATTCTGGTTATCTTCTGTATCTCTAGCTAAGAATATTGGGTTTAGTCCTAAATAGTTAAGAAAAATTCAATCAATTGTCGAATTTAATCAACAAAATTTTTTGGAAAAATGGGATGAGTATTTCAACACCTCAAGCTGATGAGCGAATTAAAAATGTACAAATACAAGAGGATACTTTCAGTGTTGAACTGATGGATGGACGTACTATTACTGTTCCTTTAGCTTGGTATCCTCGTCTATTAAAAGCAACTCCAGAACAACTACAAGAATGGGAGATATGTGGTGGTGGTTATGGTATTCATTGGGAAGAAATAGACGAAGATATTAGCACCGAGGGATTATTAAGAGGTGCCCCCGCTCCTGGTAGTCAAGTACGTTCGTTGGTATAAAAGTAGCAGGTATTGTTAGTTTGATTATAGTGGCGATAGCTCTTGTTATGAGGAGGGCGATCGCCTGTTTTATCTATGGCAATATTGACCGAATTTTTGGTGTAGGAATGTCTGGTTCTAATTCTTGAGCAGTTTCTATCCATTCTTGCATAATTATTTCAAATTTTGCAGTGCTTCCTGATAGGTTTCACCATCAGCATTATCCGATCATTATCAAAAAATCTGTTACATCTGCTATACATTTTCTTAATTGGATGACTATACTTGAAAAGCATAAAATTATAATTAGTATTATATAAAAACTATAGTGCTACAGTACAAATGACTACTATTACAACAAGAGAAGCTGCTTTTTTATTAGGTATTTGTTGTCAACGAGTAAGAGTTCTACTTTCTCAAGGTAGAATTAGAGGTGCTTATAAGCATAAAGGATTTTGGCAAATTCCTGTTTATGGTCAGCGGAAAATGCCTGTGGTTGTACCAGGCACAAGAGGTCCGAAAGGTGTTTGGTGTCATCAGGAACGAAAGAAACCGACGATAATTCATGTCAATCAACAGAAAATTAAAAAAAATGGCAAGAGAATTAAGCACGATCCTCTAATGACTCCCGATCAATTGAAACCAGTA
>NZ_CEZPJD010001045.1:0-2272 GCF_983059655.1 Okeania sp. | reverse complement strand
GTCGATAAACCCAAAAAAGTTTCTGCAACTCCCGCTAAAGCCAAAGGTAAACTAAGAGCAATATTAACCGCATTATTCTGGAGACCAAATACCTTACCCCGCATTTCTTCAGGAGTTTCAGCTTGAACAGTAGTTTGCATCGGCACTCCCACTATTGCGCCAAACATTCCCAAAAGACCAATCAAACCCATACTCACCCACAACTGTTGGTTAAATATGGACAAACCAACTAAAGAAATTGCCATTCCTATAGATCCAATGAGACTGAGTTGGAAGTGAGATAGCCAATGTCCAAGTTGACCAACTATTCCAGCGCCGATAGCCATACCTATGCCAGCAGCAGCTAATAAAAATCCAAATTCTTCAGCCTCCATACCAGGAATAATCTCTGCCAGACGTACAGCTAAAACTGCTAAAGCTGCAAAAATAGAAAATAAAATAATTTGCTGAATAATTGCATTACGAACTTGAAGATGATTTTTCAGATAATTTAGGCCATCCCCCAGGTCTTCCAAAATATGAGGTTGTTCCTTTTCACTTAAGTCCTTCTGTTCCCCAGTTTTGATTAAAATTAGTAATAAACCAGCGATCGCGTAACTCCCTCCCACAACCAACTCTTTACCTATAGCTTCCCCTATACCAATTTTGCTTACCAAACTATCAGCCAACTCTAATAATGGGTCTCCCACTGCAAAGCCAATAATGACAGAAGCCATCATCGTCGTTGTATATAAAGAATTAGCCGAAAGTAGATGTCGCTTTTCCACAATTAAAGGAATCACCGCTTGTTCGGCAGGGGCAAAAAATTGAGTTAGGGTAGAAACTAGAAAAGTTAAAAGCAACATTAAGCAAAATCCCAAAGGTAAATTGCCCAGATTAAAATCGTTAGACAGCCACAATATTAGTGGCAGAATCAAAACTAATCCTCCTCTTAGTAAATTTGTGGCCACCAATACGATCTTTTTCGGCCACCTATCCACATAGACACCAGCTCCAGCTCCAAATAGCACCGCAGGAATAGTAAAAGCAATCATAATTGCCGAAACCCATCTACTTATAGTCTGGTCTGCTGCTTGGAATTGATTAGCAATAATAGCGATCGTCAGTACCAGGTAAACTTTATCTGCAAGTTGGGAAAAAACTTGACCACTCCAGAGGATTAAAAATTTACCATTTTTCAGTACTGGCAAAAGTCCACGTTCGGGTTCCATATCTGCTAAGGATGTAGCCGAATTTGAGTCTGCTTTTGATTGTGTTTCTTGTTTTTCTGTTGTATTTAACTCGGAATCAGACAATTGCATTTTTGATTAAAGGAGATATAGATTTTCATCAATGGATAATGGATAATTACCTCTGGTTAAAACCTAGAGGATTGAATATAAAGACATCAGATTTCTTTATAAACCTTAAAAGGAAAGGCTTTAAACCGAATGGATTAATTATCAATTATCAATTGTCAATTATCCATTTAAAAAGGTATCGATAAGAGCCGCAGAGCGGATAGAGTAACCCAAATGATATTGGGTATATTTTCTTAAAAGTTTTTCAACGATGACCCAATCTTGATGAGAAGTGAGTTCCACCTGAGCATTGAGCTGAGGTTGAGCTAACTGCTGAAATAGTGAAAGTTGATTGGCATTTAGCATAGTATTCATCCTAACTTGCTGCGGTGAAGATGAAGTTGCAGAAGTATCGGCAAGTTTAATGGCTCCACCTGAATCTATACTAAATCCGACTTGCCAATTAGGATGATTAAAGTTTGGCTGTAATGGATGTCCAGTAATACAACAGATTTGTACTTGGGGGGCAATTCCTTCTATGGCTAATAGATGATAAATGCCATGAGCTAGATATGATATGAGTTGGGTATGCCAGAGACGGTCGGTTTTATTTTTTAGTTTTTCTATACGTTCTAAATGTTCGCTGAGAAGATAGAAAAGTTCTGCTTGGGGATGTTCACTTAAGGCTTGATGGAGAACTAATTCTGCTAGGTATTGACCTGCTGCTAGTTTTCCTAAGTTTTGACTAAGACCCGCATAGGATAATATGGTTTCTGCTTGATTTATTCTATCAAGCGATCGCCCTTGGGAAATTAATAATTGATTTACTACAAATAGTTCACTTCTGCCCCCCAATTTTGATTTTGGCTTCCTCACTCCTGGGGCTACCACTCGAATCAAACCATATTCTGGTGTCAAAATCGTTAATAAACGGTCTGATTCGCCTATGGGTATAGCTTTGAGATTTATTCCAGTTGCTTTGTAGGTTCGGG
>NZ_CEZPJD010001044.1:0-2276 GCF_983059655.1 Okeania sp. | reverse complement strand
GCTACCAGATTTGATATAAAAACCTTATCCCTTTCAACCTTTCTTGCCCTTCTGCACTTCTTCAAAGAAATATCTATTCTAGCCTTTTCTTCTGGCTATATTTCATCTTCTTTTCAGATTTCTGAGTAATTTCTCTCATCTGTTTGGTAAACTCTTTTATCTTCAACTCTTGTTCATATTGGCCAACATGTTGATAAGCAAATTGTAAATACCAATTCGTCAGTTCTACTACGTTTTGAGTATCTAATAAATTGGCATTGAACTGGGCAAATGCACCTAAACCAGGAATTCCAGAGAATGCATCAAAGAATCTGTTCAAGAAACTGTCAAATTTTACATTTGCCTCTCCACCAGTATCTAATACTTGAGCCACAATTTTGGCTAAAGCTTCAGACAATTCCTTAGTAATTCCCTTAAAGTTGTCTTCCAACACATCTCCAACAAAATCAGGCAAAAATAATGCTACTTGTAGTTGTTGAAATAAAACTAAAAAGATGAGTGAAGTAATCTGAGTTGAAATATAGTCTTTAATCTCTGGATTTTCATTAATATATTGAAGAGCAAACTTTTCATTAAATTTGCCTTTGTAGCCATTAAATGCAGCAGGTTTATGAGATATATGTGTGTATTTATTTTGTTTGATACTCTGGCGGAGAATATCAGTTAAAGTAGTAATCGCTACATTACCAGGAATATCAGGTTCATATATGGTCGATAGTTTACCAGTATTGTTGGTTAAGCTAGGAATCAGATCCATATCGCACCAAAATCGATAAGTACTATCCTTTCCGAGTTGAGACTCATACCTGCTTACAAACTTATCATTTGTAAAACATGGATTTCCGACTGTTACCACTCTTATTTTGCATAGCCCATTTTTATCCCATTCATTTTGCCTCTCTTTTAATGCTAAAGCTAAAATCTGCGCTAGAGCACCTCCTAAACTGTGGCCAGCGACAATGATTTCTATCTGTGCTTCATTTTTTGCTTGATCTTTAAATTTTTGTAGATCAAAGCCATCATCACTATTCTGATCTGCGGTCTCCGATGTATCATCTTTCTCCTTCAATTGTTGAGTTCCAGTCTTCAATTTTTCTTGAGCTTTAGACCATATATCATAAGCCTTATCCAATAGACTGTAAGCTTCATTCAATAGGCCATATGTACTTCGCTTTTTCAAAGCATCTTGAATTGTTTGAATTTCTTGAATTGACTTAGTTATCTCTTGAATTTCTCGTTTTTGTTTTTTTACTTTAGTTTTTGATTCATCTTCGTTTTGTGTTTCTTCAGTTTTTGATTCATCTTCGTTTTGTGTTTCTAATTCAGTTTTGAGTTTATTTAACTCCTCTGTTATCTGGTCGAATTGCGTTTGTAACCAATCTACTATCTCTTTTTTCTCGTTTACTTCATCTTTAACTGCCCTTTTGAGAAAATCTAAAAGTAACTCACCCGTATTACTCCGCATTTTTGTCAAATGAACTTTCAATCCTCTACTAGCTCCTGAAGATATGGCAGGTTCATTCCTTCTTGATGTTTTATCTATAACATCCTTACTCCAAGGTTCGCCTTTGTTCCAAGAGCGAGTTTTAAATAGACTTAAATCTTGAAACAAAGTAGCAAAAATTGAGAAAGGATTTGTTCCAGCAATGGAAATGACATATTGTGTCTTATTTTCTTCATGAAATTCTTTATATTCCTCCTTTGGATCTAAATTTCCATAACCCTCATAATTCAAATACTTTGCCTTCCTCTTACCAGGGTAGGAAAGATACTTAGCAACAAACATTGTAGCATCTGCAACATTAGAAGTTGGTCTTTGCTCAACACTAACACCCCATACAAGTTCCCATTCTCCAATTAATCTCCTAATTTTCTTATCCTTGAAAGTTTCTTCAACAGCTCTAGTCGCTAAATTCGATAAGTATGTTTCTTTACCAGTATAAAGCTTCGGAAAAGAAACACAATAGGAAAGCCAGATCAAAGAAAATATTTTCCTGTCCCATAAATACTTTGCTGGTGAAATGGAATCATCTTCTGAAGAATCATCTTTAAAAGAATCATATTTGTCATAGCCTTGATTCTGTATTCCTGCTTCCTCTATTTTGAGATTAAAGTCTTCTTTCTGTTTTTTTGTTTTCTTTTTTTCTTTTTTTGCCATGATAATACTTCCTTTTGTTGTGTTTGTTGTGAAAAATTGAATGATATCCAAAAACTGGGTCTGGAAATCTCTACTAAGCGATCGCCCATTAACTATAAATACCTGTAGAGACTATTGA
>NZ_CEZPJD010001043.1:0-2292 GCF_983059655.1 Okeania sp. | reverse complement strand
AGAAAAATTATCAAAAAGGAAATTTAAAATTAGCGACAAAAATCTGCCACAAAATCTTAGAAAGAGATGGAGAAAATTCACGATCGCTACATTTATTAGGAGTTATTGCTGGTTTAGAGGGGCAACCAAAAGAAGCAGTTTCCTACCTAACTCAAGCTGTGAAACTAAATCCAAATAATCCTGAAGTTCATAGTAATTTGGGTTTGGCACTGAAGGATAGTCAACAACTTGAAGCAGCCATTAAACATTATCAAAAAGCCCTTGAACTTAAACCAAATTATGCCGAACCATATAACGGTCTAGGTAACATATTGTTAGAGCGAGGAAAATTTGAAGCAGCCATTAAACATTATCAAAAAGCTCTTGAATTCAAACCAAATTATGCCGAACCATATAATGGTTTAGGTAATATATTTTTAGAGCTAGGAAGACTGGTGGAATCTAAAAAATATTATCAACAAGCTCTTAAATTAGACAAAAATCATGCAAATGCTCACTTTGGTCTGGCAGTTATTTTACTTAAACAGGGAAATTTTATTCAAGGATTTCATGAATATGAATGGCGCTGGCAAAAGAAAGGTTTTAGAACTCGTGATTTCTCTCAACCTTTGTGGGATGGCTCAAATTTTCAGGGCAAAACTTTGTTAGTTTATACTGAGCAAGGTTTGGGAGATTCTATTCAATTTATCCGCTATATTTCTCTGGTGAAAAAATTAGGAGGGCGTGTAATTGTCGAACTTAATCAAGCTGGGTTGAACTTATTATTTAGCACTATCTCAGGAATTGATGAATTATTTGTTATTGGTGAAAAATTACCAGATTTTGACCTGCAAATTTCATTGATGAGTCTACCTCGAATTTTCCAGACTACTCTAGAAACTATACCTGCTAAAATTCCTTACTTATCTGTGCCAAAGTTAACCAATTTTCCCATCCCATCTGCTTCAGAAAAAAATCTCAAAGTAGGGATATGTTGGCAAACAAGTAGTAATACTAAAACCAGTCAAAAACGTTCTTGCCCAGTTCAATATTTAGAGGGAATTCTAAGTATAGGTAAAGCTAATTTTTATATTTTACAAAAGGAGGTATTGCCAGCAGATTTAGAATGGCTGAACTCTCAAACTCAAATACATAATTTGGGTTCATATTTTAACGATCTAGCCGATACTGCCACAGCTATCCAACAACTAGATTTAGTAATTACAATAGATACAGTTATTGGTCACCTAGCAGGAGTATTAGGTAAACCTGTTTGGGTAATATTAAATTTTGATTCTGACTGGCGGTGGATGTTAGATAGAAATGATAGTCCTTGGTATCCCACAGCGCGATTATTTAGACAGACAAAAATTGGAGATTGGGATAGTGTATTTGAACAGGTGAAAGATAGTTTAAAAAATTTGCTGTAGAATAGTTATCCTCAAAAGGAAATGTTATTTTAGTTATCAGTTAGCTTCCTATGATTAGAACTACGTTATCGCTTTTGGCTGTTTGCGCAGCATTCCGCAGGAAAGTTAGAGCTTTGAAATACTGAGTCGAATCTTTTTTCATTCCCTTAAAAGGGGAGGCTTGAGAGTTTATTTTTTGGTCAAAAACTATGGATAGAAAATTTGATGATAGTGAAATTAAACAAGCTTTCAAAAAATACCAATCTGGAAATTTGGAAGAAACAACAAATATTTGTCATCAGATTATAAAAAGGCAGCCTAATAATTTTTTAGCTTTAGAACTTTTGGGTATATGTGCTTATAAAAAAAATCAAATAGAACAGGCGATCGCTTATTATCGAGAGTCTTTAAAAGTTAATCCTGATTATGCGGAAACTCATAATAATTTGGCTGTGGCCCTTAAAGAAGATCGGCAAATTGATGCTGCCTTTAGTCATTGTCAAGCTGCAATTAAATTTCGTCCTAATTATGCTGAAGCATGGCATAACTTAGGACGTGTTTTAAGAGATAAAGGTCAATTTGAGGCAGCTATTGAGCATTATCAAAAATCCCTTGAACTTAAGCCAAATTATACTGAAGTATATAATAGTCTAGGTAGTATATTTTTAGAGCTAGGAAAACTTACGGAATCTCAAAATTATTATCAAGAGGCTATTAAATTAGATAAAAATCATCTCAATGCTCGCTTTGGTTTAGCTGCTGTTTTGCTCAAACAGGGAAATTTTATTCAAGGTTTTTCTGAGTATGAATGGCGTTGTCAACGTAAGGATTATGTAACTGGTAATTTTCCTCAACCTCTATGGGATGGATCGGATTTTTCAGGAAAAACTTTATTGGTTTATAC
>NZ_CEZPJD010001042.1:0-2295 GCF_983059655.1 Okeania sp. | reverse complement strand
CCTTCCCTCTCTCATTCTATTTGTATACTACATTTTGAAGTGCGGAATGTGGGATTTAAGGTTTGCTGATTAAAATTTTAATCAATACCTGTAAAAGCTTCCATAGTTAAATATTGCTGAAAAAGTGCAAGATTTTTGGCTGTTGACGAAGAGGTGTTAAATTAAATAGTAATTGGAGAATCAACATAAATATTTGGTTCTTGTAGATAAAATTCAATACCAAATTTTTTCAGTTCCTTAGAAATCGTTTGACTAGCAACTTCCAAAAGTCGCTTTCTTAATTGGATAGAATTTTCACTAGAACCGAGAATAAAGAAAGTTATCCTCGCCCGACATTTATCTGTATGTTCATGGTCAAATACTGCTATTTTTGTACTTCCTGGATCAATACCAAATACTGAATCTGTACTATTTTTAATCACTTGCTGAACTAGAGCTTCTTCTTGTTCTGTAAGTTTCCTAGTAAAGTCTAAATATAATAAAACCATCACTTTTTTACCACGGGTAACATTCTCTACTGCTGCATCAGCTAATTTGTTGTTAGGCACAATATATAAGGTACCTGTAGCTGCAACCCTAACTTTAGTAGAACGCAAACCAATAGATTCTACTCTGCCATAAATCTCACCTGCTCCTAATGAGCAACGAATATAATCTCCAGGAATAAAAGGACGATCTAAAAATAAAACTATCGTTCCAAAAATTTGCTCCAAGGTTTTGGAAGCTGAAAAACTAACAGCTATTCCACCAATAGATACACCAGCTAACAGACCTGTTAGTGGAAACTTTTGACTTTGAGCATAGCTGACTAATGCCACAAATCCAATTAGTATATTTGCTATAGTCTCAAATACTAACAGTAACTCATTTTCTAAGCTTGATTTAGAAATAATGTTAATCCCATATATTCTAATAAGTTGATGAAATATCTGAGAGGCTAACCATCCAAGACTAGCAACTACAGAAAACACTATTATTGGATGAAAGAATTTGTAGAATTGTTGATAATCTATTAACCAAGCTGAGGATAGAGAAATTAATAGACAAGTTCCTGCAAGTTGAAAAGGTTTTTTTAGTGGATCGAGAAAATTATTGGTAATTTCTTGCCTTGCACCAGGGATAAAATTTTTAATAAGGATACCCAACATTGCTGATGTATATTTTCCGATTAATATTGATCCCAAAGCAAAGACAATGAAAATCAAATAATTAGGAATGCTAGTAGCATCTAAAGAAATAAATACCTGATTTACTAGGTTAATTATATCTGAAAAAAACATATTAGTTTATAGTATTTCTTATCCCTTGATACTAGTTCGTAAAAACTAATTTATTTTTGATTTTTTTGCCAAATTTTCTAATCTCTAAAACTTGCTGCTTAACAAATTTTTTTAGTAAATATATAACTTGCCATGAGTGAGATTTTGCATTAAACCGTAATTGGTAAATCGACATATATACTGGGTTGCTATATATCAAAAGCAATACCATATTCCTTAAGTTTCAAAGTAATTCTTTGACTAGCATTATCCAACATTTGACGACGTAAATCCATAGATACTTTACCAGAACCTAAAATAAAAAATGTAATCTGGGCTTGAGTTATATCTTGAGAAGTAGAACTTTGTGAATCTTTAAAAGTAATATCAGTATTGCGCGGCTCAATGCCAAATATATCGCTGGTACTTGTTAAGATAACTTAGCGGATTAATGCTTGTTCTTCAATATCTACATAACGATAAAAAGTTAAGTATAAAATAGACATAACTTTCTTCGCCGCAGTAAAGTTTTCAATATTTACTTATGTCAGAGAATTATTAGAGATAATAATTAAAGTACCTTTTCCAGAAGAACGAATTTTAGTAGAGCGTAAACCTATAGATTCAACTCTGCCAAAAGTACCATCTGGTAAACCAATATAGTCATCTACAACAAAAGGTCTGTCTATATAAAGTACGATACCGCCGAGTAATTTACTTAAAGTATTTTGAGCAGCAAAAGCAACTGCTACACCTGCCACTCCTAAACTGGCAATAATACCAAATACATTAACTTGATGAGTCTGAGCAAAAATGATAATAGCTAATACAATAATGATAAAGTTAGCAACAAACTTACCTACTATAAACAGATCGCTATTGGCTTTCTGGTCAGTTCTGAATACTGCTTCTACTCAATAAACATCAAAAAACTGTTTAACAAATTGAGAACCTAGCCAAGTAGTTGTAATAGTTAAAATTAAACTAAGAGTAATTTCCAGAATATATAGTTCAGAATATGGTGTAACAGCTAGAA
>NZ_CEZPJD010001041.1:0-2300 GCF_983059655.1 Okeania sp. | reverse complement strand
AGGTTAATTATTTGTATTTCTTAGTTTTGTCTTTATTTATAACTCCTAATTTTTGTGGCTACTATATTTGAGTATCTATTGAAAAGCGTTCTGATGATAATAACCTATGAATATATTATTTTACAGAACTTTTGAGAACTGTGAGGTACAAATTTAATATCTGTTTCCTATTCCTATTTCTCTAAAATTCTGTATTTTTCAAATTAGTAAATTAGTAAATCTCGAAATTCAGTAAAAAGATTAATTACTAATAACTCATGGTTAATTGCCATTTCAATAATCAAATCTTAGCTAGTTAAGGTTTGCTGATTAACTATCAAAGCATTGACAGATAAAAGCAAGTGCCTTTTTGGAGCAAAAAAAATGCAAGGCTTTCGGTTGTTCAGAAGCTCATTAATGTTAAGCATTTTGTGCAGAAAAATCAGGGGACAATTGCTTCCGACTACCTTCTCAAGACTCTGAATTTAGGCAGAAGTACTGATAACTGATAACTGAAATGAATCCTTATACAGAAGTTTCTGTTTTGAATACAAATTAGTAGTAATAAAATTTAAAGTAGTAGGAAATTTTCAGGTTTTACCAATGCAAATATTGCGCCGTCGAAGTTTAAAAATAATGAGAAAAGCTGCGTTATTAATTTTAGCAGTAAGTGCAGCTTTTTGGGTTAGACAAACTCAAGGTTCTTTACTTTTTGAAATTTATCATTGGGTGAGTTTACCATTTCAACCTAGTCCTGTTCAACAAGAAATATTAGTTAATGCTCGTATAGAAGAACTAGAAATTCAATTACAAGAATTAGAGAAACAAAATGATACTCTCAAGCAACTTTTGAATTATACAAAAACTAAAAAAACAGAAGGAATAGTAGCTCCAGTAGTAGGTAGAAGTGCAGATTATTGGTGGGAAAAAGTCACTTTAGGAAGAGGTAGTAAAGATGGTATTCAAAAAGATTTTATTGTCATGGGAACTGGTGGTGTAGTAGGTAGAATAACCAGCGTTACACCCCATACTAGCCAGGTATTATTAGTGAGTGACCCTACCAGTAAAGTTGGCGCAGGAATTATTCGCAGTCGTCAGATGGGTTTTATGAAGGGTCAGGGTGGCGATCTGGCTGTCTTAGAATTTTTTAACGATCTTCCTGATGTTAAGGTTGGTGATGTTGTATCTACTTCTGCTTATAGTCAATTATTCCCGGCAGGTTTGGCTATCGGAAAAGTTGAATCTATTAATTTGAGTAATAGTCCTGCTCCACAAGCTCAGGTTAAATTATCAGCACCACTTAATACTTTGGAATGGGTAACTGTTTATCAAAATAAACAGGGTGAAATAGACAAGTAATTCTTTTTGATGTTTATGTTTCTTTGTTATTTCTTAGGAGTTAATACCCCTAACCCAATCTACCCCTGCCCCTCCCAGGAAGGAACTAGGAGGGGAAATTAGGAGACAGAGGAATGGCTTTAATACCAGTTTTTAGGTCTAAATTCTCTTTATTCTCTTGGTGTGTTACCAAATACGCTGTGAGACAACGCGGGGTTGCACAGCTTTGTCAAAGGGACATCTCCTACAGATATCTTTATAATCGCACTTATTATTCGTAACATTCTTTTTTCATGCATGGTGCTATTGTCTGTCTTGAATAAACATGAAAAGCTTTTGATTATTATATTCATTACTCAAGAAAATCTGTACTATTTTAATTGTGCAAAAAATATCGAGAAATTAAGAAATAGGAATAAAGTTTTTCAATGTTTTATAAAAAATCATAAAACAGGTATAACTCAAATCTTGTAAAAATCTAAACATGAATAATTTGCACAGCTTTATTTTATATCCTATTTTTATTGATTTTAAATCAAGGCAATTTGTATGTGAAAAATACTCTCTTTAGATAATTATATGTTACCTAAAAAAATCAACTTTATCATAGACCAGGAAAACTCTTTATAGATACTTTTTATAGTAAGTATATAGTATGAATTACCGAAAAATTGTGGTATCAAAGCATAGCCTTTTAAGGGGATAAAAGCGGTCGTTAGTGGAGCGGCTCTGTCAAGAGCAGGTCTCCGTTCCCTCCGGGACGCTTTCCTTGCGGAATGCTATCGCAAACGCGTTAGCGGAGCTTTGCGCTAGCAAACGCCACATCCAATCAACCAAGAGAAAGAGAATATTTCAAATTTAAAGCATTATTACTACAAAGGTACTGATAACTGATAACTGATAACTGATAACTGATAACTGATAACTAATAACTGATAACTGATAACTGAAATTACCAAATCCACAAAACTAAAAAAATCCGT
>NZ_CEZPJD010001040.1:0-2303 GCF_983059655.1 Okeania sp. | reverse complement strand
TTGAGAAATGGTCTGAGGCAGAATCAATGGCAGTAAGTTTGGGACAGATGCCAAGCTTAGAAATACTTACATCGGCAGAGATAATGTCGCGACTTTTATCAGTCTTTCTGCTAATTACCATCAATGCCTTTTTTGTGGTAGCAGAATTCTCTATAGTTTCTGTGCGTAGATCCCGCATTAATCAATTAGTAGATGCAGGAGATGTTCAAGCCAAAATTGTTCAAAAACTTCAAAAAAATATAGACAGACTACTATCAACAACTCAGTTAGGTATTACTTTGTCTAGTTTAGCTTTGGGTTGGATAGGTGAAGGAACTATCGCCATAATTGTTAGAGCTGCAATAGTTGAACTACCACTTTCTACTCATGTTAGTCAAGCGATCGCTCACTCCCTAGCTATCCCAATTTTTACCTTTTTTATTTTGGCTTACCTGCAAATTGTACTAGGAGAATTATGCCCAAAGTCAGTAGCACTATTGTATTCAGAAAAGTTATCGAGATTATTAGGTCCTTTAAGTCTAGCTATATCTCGCTTCTTTAATCCATTTATTTGGGTCTTAAATCAATCTACTCGTTGGTTATTACGACTAATAGGAATTAAATACACTGGTAATGTCTGGAAAACACCAGTTACCCCTGAAGAATTACAATTAATTATCTCTACTTCTACTGAATCAACTGGTTTAGAAGCGGAAGAACGACAGTTACTTAGTAATGTCTTTGAATTTGGGGAAGTATCAGCTTTAGAAGTCATGGTTCCACGTACTAATATAGATGCTATTTCTAGTAAGGCTACTTTTAAAAATTTGTTAGATAAAATTAAGGTATCTGGTCATTCTCGTTTTCCTGTAGTTGGTGAGTCCATAGATGATATTCAGGGCATTATAGATTTCAAAGAATTGGCCCAACCTTTAGCACAAGGTTCATTATCCCCACAGACCTCAATTAGTTCTTGGGTTCGCCCTGTAAGGTTTGTATCTGAACAAATGTATTTGAGCGAGTTATTATCTTTGATGCAAAGAATGCGTCAAATTCCAAACAGTCGTCAGCACCCAGAAATGGTAATAGTGGTAGATGAATTTGGTGGTACTGCTGGATTAATTACACGGGAGGATTTGATTGCTGAAATTATTGGTGGTAATAGTTATGAAGTAACTGGTAGTGAAGAATTTACTCTACAAATGTTAGATGATCAAACTTTCATTGTGCAGGCACAGTTAAGTGTAGAAGAAGTTAATGAATTGTTGAATTTAGATTTACCTCTAACTGAGGATTATCAAACTTTGGGAGGATTTTTGATTTATCAGTTACAAAAAATACCTACTACTGGAGAAAAGTTATGGTATGACCGTCTTGAATTTACTGTTATTTCTGCTGAAGGCCCACGTTTAGACCAAATTAAGATTACTCAATTGGAAGAGTTAGAAAATGAGCAAATTGTTAATGCGTTTTTAGAGTATGAAGAAGAAGAAAAAGTTAATCAAAATGCATCAGAGGAATTAATTGATAGTTCAGTTGTTCAGGCTGAAATTGACTCTCAAGATATGAACTAATATGAAAAATTCAAAAGTCAAAAGTCAAAAGTCAAAAGTTAGAAAAAATTATAGTGGTCAATCAAATATTAACCATTCAGTAAGTATTTATACTTAATATTTAACTGAGAATAGGAAAAAGTCAAAAGTCAAAAGTTAGAAGAAAATTTATAGTGGTCAATCGAAATTAACAATTCAGTAAGTATTTATGCTTAATATTTAACTGAGAATTTGACTCCTGTTTTCTCTAGTGACAATAAATAGGGCTGGCGCTCATAAAGCTAAAAGTCAGGATAGCTAAAGCTATTAAGCTTTTTATATTCAGTTTATCTCTAAGTTTATGGCTCTTATTGACATCAATTTACTGAAATTTTCTGCTGAAATTCAAGAAAATTTCTTCACATAAAATGGCCGAAACTTTTGCTTGTTCGCCCACAAATCGACTTGTCCCCGCGTCTCCGTGTCCCCGTGTCCTACCCCCACCAACCAATTTTTTCAGCAGACCCTAAATAGACCCTGCCTCCTGGAAGGGTTTAGGGGTGGGTCCCCGTACTTCCCACTCTCCCACAGTTTGCTTTTTTCAGCAAACCCTAATTAACAATTACCTATCCTTGAAAAGAAGAGTATTGACTAACAATGAAAATTTTTTCTTGTTTCTCCTTTAAAGGTAATAAAGCTGATAGCTGATAGCTGACTGCTTAATGCTTACGATTCTATTTATAATGTTCAACTTCAATAGTAGTATGAACATTTCCTCGTGGATAAAAATCA
>NZ_CEZPJD010001039.1:0-2305 GCF_983059655.1 Okeania sp. | reverse complement strand
GTTTAATATATGGACTTTCTCGGTCTATTTCGTTAGGTTGTACCATGGTTATTTGGACAATTTTTGGTAATAACCAACCAGTAACTACTGCTGTGATTAAATACCATGTTAATATAGCTCTTAATGAATAACTGTCAGAAAATAGTTTTGCACTCAATTTTCTCTTTTTTTTCCTTCTTCTACTCAAACGTAAAAATCTGAGACTTGCTTCAATATAAGGCTGAATATCTTTAATAGAAAAAATTGCTTGCCAAAACAAAAATAATGCAATTAATAATGCTAAAACTGTCAAAAATATGTAAGCAGGAAGCTGAACTTTGACATCTGTGTAGCCAGCACCATAGATGACACCACGCTCAGAATAAACTAATTCAAAGCAAGCTAGAAAGTAACTATAGGCTATGGTTAATATAAAACCTCCACCTAAAGTATGAAGATGTCGTTGTTGTTGGTGAGAAAATTGATGAAAATTGCCTTTACTCAGACTATTTCCAGACAATAAATAGATGAGAGTACAAGCAACTAGTCCATATAAAAATAATCCTATTAACCAAAATTTTAATAATTGTAATACTGGAATTTGAAAAACATAAAAACTGATATTGATATTAAATAAATCTTCTTTTTCAGCAAAAGCAGTAGCATTAAATAGTTGTAATATATTTCCCCAATGACTTGAAAGAATAAAACTAAAAATTAAACTTAGTACTATCGCAAATATACTTAACCATAATATGGGATTAATAATAACAATAATACCTAATACAATAAATAATCCTAATAGCCACCAGTTAGACGGTATTTGACTGAATATTTGCCACATTGATTCTATGCTCAATGCTGCAGGAATTTGTGGAGATACCTTCGCAACTGTGAAATCAGGATGCCAATAATCAGTAAATACCTGAATATAATGGGTGAGAATAAGTCCTATTAATAAAATTAATCCTAATACTAAACATAACAACCAGCCTAGATTAAACGAAGGTTCAATACGCAACTTACTTGATGGCATAGTTACTGGTGGAATTAGCATCATTTCTTCATATATTTCGGTTTTTCGATTGTGATTTTTTGGATATTTAAATATACTCGCTAGTCTGAGGTTTGCTAAAAAGAAGACTGATGTAATTACAAAAGTAATTATCCATAACAAAGTTTCAGTTTGTAATTTAGTTATTAGGACAGGCAAATAATTCAGTTCTTCAAACCATAAAAATTCAGCCAATATATTAGTAGATAAATCAAATATTACCCACAATCCCAATAGAATGAAAAATATCGTTACTATCTGTAGGAAGTTGAGATTTTCTAGTGCTTTGGATGACCTAAGTTTTAGTCTGTAAAGAATATTAAATTTCATATAAGTCAGGAGTCATAAATAATAAGTCATAAGTCAAAATGTAAGCATTCAGCTATTAACATTAGTGCTTGGGCAGCATTCCGCAGGAAATGCTTACATCATAATTAATAGACATCTCCAGAAAAGAGGGAGTAGGCAGTATGCAGTAGGCAGTAGGGAGAAAGAATTGATAACTTATGTGTGATAATTGATTTTATTTTTGATTTTTGGAGATGTCTAATAGGTTTAATACCATTTTTGATGTTGTAAATTATCTTTTTTGTCCAATAGACATTTAATATCAAGTCTTTTAATAGCACTAATTATTCATAACATCCTTTTTTTTTAAGTAGTATAAAATATGGGTGTTGATATGTAAATATTTCCTACGGAATGCTGCGCAAACAGCTATTAGCTATCAGCTAGCCTCCTCCGGAGGAACTGCGTTAACAGCAACAAAACTCTCTGTTATTGAACAGTTGTTAAATTAACAGTTGACTTTAAGAGCAAGGGAACCAACTTTTGTAATAAGACAATTAATAAAGCTTTTGTCCTAAAATTAAAAGCAATAGTTGATAGTTGATGGCTGACGGCTGAATGCTTACGTTGATATTATATACATTACATTAACTATAATAGTCATGTACTAGGAAAACTTATCAAAAATTATATAGCAATCCTAAATAGGTTGCGACAAATCAAAAAGTAGATAAAAAAACTGAAACTCTTACCTGTTCCCTGTTCCCTATTCCCTAAAAAGCAGTAAGATTTTTGACACGAATAAAATAGGATTGCTATATTTGATGATTTTCAATTTTAGATTTAATACTTTAGTTAATTAATAATTATATCACCTACATAGGGAATCACTCGATTTCTACCTTTTTGTTTTGCTTGATAAAGTGCCTGATCGGCTCCTGCAATTAAACTTTTATAAGTAGCTTCAGGGAAAGGAATAATACT
>NZ_CEZPJD010001038.1:0-2307 GCF_983059655.1 Okeania sp. | reverse complement strand
ATTTTTATTTATTATCCCCTTAAAAGGGGAGGCTTTAAACCCAATTTTTTGGTAAGAGGCTAGCTGATAGCTCGTTAACAAGACTTACACACTGACAATAGATATAGGGTTTTGGTGTGTTACGCTAGCGTGCTTTACACCCTACCAATAGCTTACAATAAATATTCACTGTTGCCTATTCCCTATTCCCTAATATAAATTTTAGAAAAATCAAAAATGAGTAAATTAATAGTAGTTAAACAACTGTTTGCCCAAGAAATTACACCAGAAAACTTTCGACCTTTTGGACAAGTAATTTGGGCAACAGGAGATGATAAACAATATGACCAAAACGATGCTCAATTAAGTTTAGAAAATGGTACGCCACGATTCTACATTATGCGGTTATTTGGAAAAGGTAGAAAATTTACTAAAATTACTCGTCATATAAAATGTACTCAATGTTTGGGTTCTCTAGAAGGAAAAGAATGGTTCATAGCAGTTGCTCCACCTTGTATAGAAGATGCACCAAAATTAGAAGATATAGTTGCTTTTAAAATTCCCGGAAACTGTTTTATTAAATTAGAGGTAGGAACTTGGCATGCAGGACCATATTCAGATTATGAATTCGTAGATTTTTACAACTTAGAATTGAGCGATACAAATGAAGTAGATCATTTCTCTCACGACTTTGCTAAAAGTCATAATTTAGAATTAGAAATTGTTTAAAAATTGGTAATATAGCATCACAATGATGTAATTTTATTTAATTATATAAACAATCATAATTCTGCTTAAAAAAAAAGTAAAAATTTTTATTGATGTGCACAGATTTATTTACGAGTAGTCTCTGTGCATTTTTATTTTTAACTCCTATCGTCTACTGCTTAAAATATTTATTATCCGTGATAAAATTCAGATTACGCTTAACCTTTTAACCAGGAAAATTTCATGTCTAACAAAACTTATGAACTAATTCTGCGCAACAGTCGCTTATTGCAACCAACTCAACAAACAGAAATAGTAGATATCGCCATTGACAATAGTAAAATTGTTGCTATTTCTAGAAAAATTCCAGCTTTTGCTGACCAAGAACTCGATATTCAGGGAAAATTAGTCAGTCCACCATTTGTCGAATCTCACATTCATCTGGACTCTGCTCTCACTGCTGGAGAACCACGATGGAATCAAAGTGGAACATTATTTGAGGGTATAGAAATTTGGGGCGATCGCAAGCTAGATTTGACACTAGAAGATGTGAAAAAACGTGCTATTGATACTCTTAAACTCCAGGCAAGACAAGGAGTATTATTTGTTAGAACCCATATTGATGTTAGCGAACCCAAACTAACAGCATTACAAGCACTTTTAGAAGTAAAAGAAACTGCCAAAGATTGGATGACTTTACAAATAGTTGCTTTTCCCCAAGATGGTATTTATAGTAAAGATGAAAATCTCTCTCTTTTAGAAACAGCTTTACAATTAGGAGTGGATGGTGTGGGTGGAATTCCTCATTATGAATTTACTAGAGAAGATGGGGTAAAATCTGTGCATAAAATTTTTGAATTGGCAGAAAAATATGACTGTTTTATTGATATTCATTGTGATGAAATAGATGACGATCAATCACGTTTTTTAGAAGTAGTTGCTGCTTGTGCCATTAGAACAGGTTTAACTTCACAAGTAACTGCTAGTCATACTACTGCTTTTGGTTCTTACAATAATGCTTATGCTTTTAAATTAATAAGTTTATTAGAGAGGTCTAAAATTAATTTTATTGCTAATCCTTTAATTAATATTACTCTTCAAGGCCGTACTGATACTTATCCTAAAAGACGGGGTGTGACGCGAGTAAAAGAATTATGGCAACGAGGAATCAATGTTAGTTTTGGCCATGATTGTGTACAAGATCCTTGGTATAGTTTAGGTACTGGTAGTATGTTGGATGTGGCTTATATGGGCGTACATATATGTCAGATGACTGGAATCAAAGAAATTAATGCTTGTTATCAAATGGTTACTTGGAATGGTGCAAAAACTTTAGATGTAGAAGATTGGTATGGAATTAAAGTAGGAAAACCAGGTAATTTGATAGTTTTAGATGCAGATAGTTGTTTTGATGCAGTTAGGAAACGTGCTACTGTTAAATATGTATTTTGTCATGGTAAATTATTGGCAGAAAATGTGCCTGAACAAATAAAATTTACTTCTTTTGAATAGAAAGTATTAATTTGGATAAATCCGAAAAAAAAATATGAAAAATATCGAAAAATATGTCGAATGTACGGCAGAATTAATCAATTTAGAATTACAACCAGAACACCTTCC
>NZ_CEZPJD010001037.1:0-2308 GCF_983059655.1 Okeania sp. | reverse complement strand
AAAGTTGCTTTGGCAATAAGGAAAAATTACAGCCGATTTCACCAAACGTGAGGTATATCCGTCGCGGGCAAGATGCCCGCACTACAAACATTTAATAACGTAAAATTTTCCTTCTTCCTTCTTACTTCTTCTATAATTAGTTAGGAAATATCTGAAAAAGTCAAAGCTCGACCCCGAAAATCAGAATTAAATTCACCACGATTAAACACAACTTCTCCCCCAACAATAGTAACAACAGGCCAACCAGTTAAACTCCATCCTTCAAACGGACTCCACCCACATTTTGTCATTAATTCCTCTTTTAAAACAGGGCGATAATTATCCAAATCGACTAATACTAAATCTGCATCAAAACCAGGAGCGATCGCTCCTTTTTTCGGAATGCCATAACCTTTTGCCACAGCAGTAGACATCCAATTAGAAACTTGAGCAACAGAACATCTTCCCTGGATAGCTTGAGTCAACATTAAAGGTAAAGAAGTTTCCACTCCAGGCATTCCTGAAGGAGTATTTGGATAACCTTTTGCTTTTTCTTCTAAAGTATGAGGTGCATGATCTGTGGCAATAAAATCAATTACCCCATCCAACAAAGCTTGCCATAAAATATCATTATCCCAAGCAGATTTTAAAGGAGGATTCATCTGAGCTAAAGTACCAATTTTTTCATAAGCACTTGTATTTAATAACAAATGTTGAGGCGTAACTTCAGCAGTCACCCAACTAGGTTTATCCTGACGCAATAATTCAGCTTCATCTCCAGTGGAAGTATGCAAAATATGTAACCTTCGCTGATACTTTTTCGACAACTTCAAAGCCATCTTAGTTGCCAATAAAGCAGTCTCATTATCCTGAATTTGTGAATGAATAGCAGGGTCAGAAATTCCAGCAAATTCTTTTTTCCTTTCATCAATTCGAGCTTGATTTTCTGCATGAACAGCTATTAACCTTTTTCCCCTAGCAAAAATAGGCTCTAACTTTTCCTCAGTATCTACTAATAAAGGTCCATGCATGGAACCCATAAAAATTTTAATCCCAGAAGTAGGATTAGCTGTTAATAAATCAGGTAAATTTTCTGCCGTTGCCCCAATAAAAAAACCGAAATTAACCAAACATTTTTGAGCTGCCCGTTGTAACTTATCATCCAATGCTGCTTGAGTTGTAGTCAAAGGTTTAGTATTAGGCATTTCCAGAAAAGAAGTAACACCACCTTTCACACAAGCTCGACTAGCAGTAAATAAATCCTCCTTATGTTCCAATCCAGGTTCCCGAAAATGTACCTGGGGGTCAATTACTCCCGGTAATAAGGTTAAGCCTTCAGCATCAATGATTTTTTCTGGAGCTTCAGAAGATGAAATTTCTGGAGCAACCTGAATAATTTCTCCACCTTGAATTTGCACATCACCGACGATAAATTCTCCATCAGGTAGAAGAATACGAGCACGATGGATTAATAAAGAAGAAGTAGAGGACATGATGAAAAATTAGTTTTAATAAGATTGTTATATAATATTATGATGAGCGATCTAAAAACTAGGAGATTTACTAATTAATTATTAATTTAGATTATTGAGACACCTGCTAATTTTATATAACAATCCGTGCATTGGTTGTGAAAATTCTTATAACAGTTAATTTTAACTGTAAACCTTTGAAATTATTTAAGTCGCTAATCCGGCGACTCACCTATATGAGTTCTAAAATACCACTAAAATATTACAACTGAAGTAAGTATTCAGCCTTCAGCTATTAATTTTGGAGAAGGTAAAAGCCACCTTTGAAATTGAGAAAGAGTAAAAGTTTACTGCCAAATTCCCATTTATAAACCTGAAATTATAGCTGACTGCTAATAGCTAAATTTTTACCAACTAAAAATAGGATTGTTATATGTTTTAGATAATCAAAAAAATCAACTGGGAGACTCAAATTATAAATATATAGCAGTATGATTTGAGTTATGAGATATTGAAAAATTTTAGAGTACAGGGAATAGGAAACAGAGAACAGAGAAAAAGAAAAAAATGTATCATCTGAATATAATAATTGCTATATTCTATACTTTTAAGGAACATCTGAATTCTCACAACTTATTCCTGATTGCTATACAATCAAAATTAAGTATTTTTCAATTAATTATTGAATTAATTATTTATAGATGATGAATAAAGACAAAAAACAAGTAAACAATGAAGAGCAAAATGAAGAAAATCCATGGGTTGAATCAATCAAAACCATAGGACTTAGTGTGATTTTGGCTATTGGAATTAGACAATTTGTTGCTGAGGCACGTTATATTCCTTCTGGTTCAATG
>NZ_CEZPJD010001036.1:0-2319 GCF_983059655.1 Okeania sp. | reverse complement strand
TATTGGAATTAGACAATTTGTTGCTGAGGCACGTTATATTCCTTCTGGTTCAATGTTGCCAACATTACAAATTAACGACCGTTTGATTATAGATAAATTAGGTTATAAATTCAAAGAACCTCAAAGGGGAGATATTGTAGTTTTTAATCCGACAAATGAATTGAAAACTCAGTATAAAGATGCTTTTATTAAGCGGATAGTTGGTTTGCCAGGAGACCGGGTAGAACTCAAAAATGGCGAAGTATATGTAAATGACAAAGTAGTAGAAGAAACCTATGTTGCCTCAGATTTGAATCCTGCCGAACTTGAGGCGAGAAAAGTTAACCACCAAAAAACAAGAATAGATGTTTGTCCCTCTGACAAAAGATTTCTTTCTGAAGCTGTAACAGTGCCTCCAGATTCCTATTTAGTCATGGGGGATAATCGTAATCATAGTTACGATGGTCGCTGCTGGGGTTTTGTACCTTATGAAAATATCATTGGTCGAGCTATATTTCGCTTTTGGCCACTGGATACCATTGGTAGTATAGATGAACTACCATTGTACGATTGAAGTTTATCTGAATGTTGGCATTTATACCCGCACTCTCCTCGTCGGGAGCGCCGGGATGAATGCCAATCAATGTTGCGGTTTCACACCAAGTATGTTAAAATCTAACCATAGAATCAGCAAGCAGTAAATGGTTGAGAAAGCTTACAAGTTTAGGTTCTATCCTACTCCAGAACAGGAAAACCTGTTGCGCAGAACATTGGGGTGCGTAAGGCTAATCTACAACAAAGCTTTAGCAGCAAGGACTCAAGCTTGGTACGAGAAGTAAGAACGAGTAGGGTATAAGCAAACTTCGGCTATGCTGACGAATTGGAAAAAGCACGAAGACTTAGATTTCCTCAGTGAATTAGTCATAGCTGATAGATATTATCCAAGTTCTCAAATATGTTCAAACTGTGGGCATCAACAGAAAATGCCATTGTACTTGAGAACTTATGAATGTAGTGAATGCAGTTTTGAAGCTGATAGAGATTTTAACGCTGCTATCAACCTGAAAAACTATGTGAATCAGTAGCTTGAGTTCCAAGCGAATTTAAGCCTGCTCTCGAAGATAAGTTGCAGACTGCGGTCGCTGGTCTTCAGTGTTTGCGCAGCATTCCGTAGGAAAGCAGGAACTGAGCTGCCAAAGCTCATGCAACCATGTATGGGTAAGTTTGGGTAAATTTAGTAGAACGGCTGGTGCTAAGAAACAGAAAGTCTCTAACAGTGATGCTAGGGAATCCCGCGCTGTCTCGTAGAGCAGCGTCGGGAGCATGTCAAGAAGTTAGCACTACCACAAATGTTCAGAATTATTTCTACAATAATCTCTAATGCCAGCCTAAAAATTAAATAAGGCGACACCACTGTTGATTGATATAGATAATAAAGTAGTTTTAAAAATCAGACTTTAACTTAACTAGAACCTTGAGGTTGATTTTCGTCTAGTTCTGTATCTCGGAAATATTTGCGAATAATTTCAACTTCAGGTTCTACCTCAATCCACAGACGGGCACCACCAGCTTGACTTTTGTTGGGTTTATGAGGGCGATAGACGATTTTGCAATTTCCCAGAATTTCTACTTCGTGGCAGTGATGGTTTTTGCCTCCTTGTTTGACAGAAATTGCTGGAAGAGAAGTGCCGTGGTCTCGGTTATAGTCAATTTCTTTGCGCAGCACATGGATAAAAGTATTGCCTGTACGGAATCCTTTATTCCAACTTCCTTGAGGACCTCGACGACCAGGAGTAATTTCTGGCATTCCTCGACGATTTAAAGGAATTACCCAAAACCGTTTGACTTTTTTGGCTCCTTTGAGACGACCTTGCCTGAGAAGTAACCTGAGTCTAGCAGTAGAAATATTGAGAAGAAATGCTGCTTCTGTTGTACCAACTGTATCTGGTTTAGTAGCTGCCTCTGTCATAAACTATTCCGGAATATTTTAAATATAAACTGGATAACCATTTGAAATTAAACTACAAAGGATTTAATTTGGCAATTTTTTTTGATTTTTTAATACCAGTTTTGCTTTTAATTTAGGATCAAGTCCATTCAAAGACAGGTTCAAAAATAAAATGTCCGCTAGCATTTTTTCATTAACTTTTAACAGTTCATTGAGAGCTGAAAAAAGTTTTGCTCGTTCTGAGCTATCGAGAAAATGTTTAATATCTTTCACATCTTGTTGAATTTCTTTAACCCTTTTGTCAACTTCATTAAGTTTGGCATTAATCAAAATAAACCCAACACAGCTTACTGCTAAATTTAAGCCAGATAAAGATGTTGTTAGTGTTACCA
>NZ_CEZPJD010001035.1:0-2325 GCF_983059655.1 Okeania sp. | reverse complement strand
GCGGAAGTTACGCGCTTGAGAAAATGAGAATTTGAGGGATTTTCTTAATAGAAAATCATAGCAACTAACTTTTGAAAAGGGTTTAGAGACTAAAGCTCTAGAATAAATAAAAAGCTGTAAAAATTTATTTGAGGAACTTAATGATGGATAACGAAATTAAATACTTTGAAAATAAGATTAGAAAATATCATTCACTTCCTGAAGCAATAGTACTTGACTATAAATCAGTTGGTTATCCTTTCTATGCTTTACGTCTTGACTTAACTTATTTGGCAAATAGAGAATTAAAATTACTAGAAGAATTCGTCTTGAAATGTATTACTAATGGGTTAGTAAAACTACAAGAAATTTCTAGTTTTCTTGGTATGGAAAGTTATCAAATAGAAAAAGTATTATCAGAATTAATTTCCAGAGAATTAGTCAAAAAAGAAGAAAATTTAGAGTTAACAACAGTAGGTTTAGATGCTTTAGAACAACAAACAGTTTTAGCACCTATTTCTGAAACTCAGACATTTTATCTAGACGCTCTAAATGGAAAACTGACAAACTCTTTCTCCCCGGAAAAATTTGACAGTAAAATTCATAAAAATAATGCCATAAATAAAATAGTCAAAAAACCAAGGAAAGGTCATATAGAAGATTTAGTTGATTACTATCCAGATATTGAACAACTCTTGCAAATTTCTCATCCTAATAATCCTAATTCCATAGAATTAGTACAAGTTAATAACCTAGAAAAAGTATATCCTCAATGGCATGAAATTTTGCTAGTTTTGTATAAAAGTAATCCTGGCGATCGCGAAATTGAATATGAGATTTTTTCTAGAAGTTCTATTCAAGTAGAATATCGAAATACTATAGAAAAATTGTATGCTGAAGGAAAAAAAATACTGGAGCCAATTTTTCAACAAATGGAACAGGATAAACTACCAGAAAGTTTAGGTAATGAGGTTATTTTTAGTATTAAAGATGATGATATTCAAACTGTAGAAAAATTAACTACAAAAATTAGTTCTCTCAATGACCCCGATGATTTTATCGAAACTAAAAATAATTCAGTCAAACAGGAAAAACAAAAGCTTCAGAAAGAACTCAAGCAAGTCCAAAACAAAACTAGAATATCAGAAGTAATTCATACTTATCAAATTCGTGAATATTTACTTAAAGCTTCAAAAGAAGCAAAAAATAGACTAATGATAATTTCACCTTGGATTAAAGCAAATGTAGTAGATGAAAAATTTATATCAACTTTAAAAGATACCTTAAAACGAAAAGTTCAAGTTCATATAATCTATGGAATTAAAGGTTTAAAAGTTCAAAATGATGAGAAGTCGATTAAACAATTAGAGAATTTAAAAGCAAATTACAAAAATCTCCAATTTGACAAAACTAACAATACTCATCGTAAACAAAT
This sequence comes from Okeania sp., assembly GCF_983059655.1. Taxonomy (NCBI): domain Bacteria; kingdom Bacillati; phylum Cyanobacteriota; class Cyanophyceae; order Oscillatoriales; family Microcoleaceae; genus Okeania; species Okeania sp. Next base: position 911 of record NZ_CEZPJD010001035.1, on the reverse strand, counting down.
TATTTGTGATGATAAATTTGCCATAGTAACCAGCTTTAACTTTTTATCATTTAGAGCAGACCCCCATTTAACATATAGAGATGAACTAGGAGTTATTCTCAGAGATAAACAAACTATTGAAGATTTATTTAAAAGTGGAATTAATTTAATTAGGGTTTGCTGAAAAAGTCTTTTTGGTCTTTGTAGGGACCCACCCCTCGCCCCTCCCCCGACCGTGGAGTGGAAAAAGGGAGTAGTTAGGACTTAGAAGAAATGGGAATTACAGAGTCAGTTGCAAAAACAATAATAAGAGTTATTTTTCGGATTTTGCTGCCCGAAAATGCTCGTTTTTTTAACCATGACTTGCTGAAAAGTTATACTTTTTCCAGACATAAATTGCCTCAAACAAATATCAGTCAATACTTTGATATTTAATCAGCAAACCCTAATTAGTTATACCAATTTCATAAAATATTGCTACAGTGACTACATAGGGAACAGGGAACACCGGAGCTGGGAACAGGGAAAGAAAAACATCATAAAAAAGAGGAAAAAAGGTGAAAATTTTTAAATTTATGGAATTTATAATTTTTTCTTTTAGGAATAAATGACAAATTAAGATGTAACTGCCTTTGCATGAATTTGGTATAATATATAGGAAAAAAAGTATTTTTGCAAATATGAGATGCACCTGTTATATCACTATATTTTAAAAATTAGTAGTCTATGTTAATAGGAATTTAAATCCCTTATTACCGAATAATTAATAATTAAATAATTCTGGTTTAAAGCCTCTCCTTTTAAGGAAAAAAAACGGTCGAGGAATGGCGAAGAGACCTCGTCAGATCCCATCGACCAAGAGAAGAAATCATATTTCCTTATATTCAATTCCGTAATGGTTTTAACCAGAGGTAATTATCAATTATCCATTA
>NZ_CEZPJD010001034.1:0-2330 GCF_983059655.1 Okeania sp. | reverse complement strand
ACTCCCTTACTCAAAAAAATGTAGAAAAGTTTTTGATAAATGGTATAGTTTATTTCCTCTTGACTCCTGATTCCTCTTTATTTAAATACCAAAAATAGTTTTAATCTGATTTCTAATCTTGGTAAAAGGAGTATTTTCTGAGTAACTAATATCAAGTAATCCTAATTCTTGTAATGCCTGTTGGCGTTCAGAAAGCTTTTGAGAAATATCAGTAGCCAAACTTGGAGATTCTTCTAATAATCTTTGTAAATCATGTTGTTCTATAACAAACAAAATTGAATCTTCAACAGTTTTTACTGTAGCTGTACGAGGAGAACCCAATAATAAAGACATTTCACCAAAAAATTCTCCTTCGTGAAGAGTTGCAATATATTTACCAGTTTTTTCAGAAATAACCTCAATCGCACCAGAAAGAATAATGTAAAAAGAATCTCCAACATCATTTTCTTTAAATATAATTTGCCCTTCAGGAAATAACTGCCTATAACCATATTCTATTAATTTTCTGAGTTTTAAATCAGTAAGACTTTCAAAATAAGTAACTCTTCTGAGTAGGTCTCGCAAATTCCAATTATTTGGTGATTTTAATGCTGATTTTTTAGTTTTAGGTTGAATACTACTCTGTTTCTGTTCAGAAGAAACACTATTTTGGGAAAACACTTTACTTTCGCTAGTATTATTAACAATACTATTGTTAAATAAGGTACTCAAATCTTGTGGATTTTTTAACCATAAATCTCTCTGAGGAAAAGGAATAACTATATCCTGCTGAGTCAATTCATGCTCAATTAAAAAATTCAAAGAACTCTGAATTATATCACTATCTTGAGGATGTTCGATCCAAACTAATAACTCAAAATCTAGAGAACTATCACCAAAACCTTTAAACCATACTTTAGGAGAAGGACGATTTAATACATTCGCTTCTGCCCGAGCAGCAGCTAATAATGCTTCCGTTACTAACAATGGATCGCTACCATAAGCAACTCCAACTGGCATACGAAGACGACTTTTAGGCTCTTTATAACTCCAATTAATAATATTATTTTCTACAAATTTTATATTAGGTACAATTACATATATACCGTCAAGAGTACGCACAATTGTAGACCTAATAGAAATATTTTCTACTGTTCCTAATAAATTATCTACTTCAATAAAATCTCCTACCTTAATAGGCTGTTCAAATAAAAGTGTTAAACCACTAATAAAGTTACTAGCAAGATTTTGTAATCCAAAGCCAAGTCCAATACCTAAAACTCCTGCTAAAACTGTAATTGTTCTCAGATCTATACCAGCTCTTTGTAAAACAATTAAAATCCCTAAAGTGGCAAGTATATAGATAATAACTGAGGCGATCGCTTCTCGATTACCTCGGTCTAAACCCATACGAGTTAGTAGTAATCTCTTGATTCCTTCTCCAATAGTACGAGCAATAATTAAGACTGCTACAGCTAATAGAATTAGTCTGACAATAGCACTTATAGAAAGATGATTATCTCCAATATAAAAAAGTGGAGTTGTTAATGCTCTAGATAAGTTTTGAAACCATTGTTTCCCTTGTAAAAAAAACCAATTCATACTTGTTGTAAAACTATTTTTACTTTTAGATTAAAAACTTACAGCAGTTGGCTGCTTTATTAAGTAGATATATCTCGGGTTTTTGAGGACAGGAGGTAGAGAAGTTATTAGTATTTCATCTATATAAATTAATTCTATAAAATTAAGTGAATTAAAATTTTAAATTCTTATTCTAATGGTTTGATTAGAATTTCGTAAATATAGGAGTAAACACAAGAATAGAGTCTATAGCAATCAGGAATCAGTTGTGAGAATTGAGGTGTTCCTTAAAAGTATGGAATATATCAATTATGATATTCATATGATACGTTTTTTTCTTCTTCTCTGTTCCCTGTTCCCTAAAAGTTTCCAATATCTCACAACTCAAATCATATTGCTATAGTATTTTTATTTTGGATGAATTACAAAATTTGAGGTTGTATGGAACAGCAAATAGGCAAAAGTGCAATCCACTTCACACTTCTGGGAAAATCCTGTATAAATTTTTCTGTATGTATATTTTCTACTATGAAAGATTCTCTATCAAATAAATTTTGAAATAGCAATCAACTGCCTCATATTCGCGAGCTATACCAAGTATTGACTACTCCCCTGGCTCTCTGTCGAGGGGATTCTAAGTAGATACTACGCAACAGGATAAATCCGTGTTGCTCCGTCTATTCTTAGCTGAAATACACTCTCTGGGGACAATTTCCGCGGTGCCCCTACACAGTCGGCTTAAGTCTAAACTTAGCTTTCTGCTTACTTTT
>NZ_CEZPJD010001033.1:0-2334 GCF_983059655.1 Okeania sp. | reverse complement strand
TAATTATTAATTATTAATTATTAATTATTAATTATTAATTATTGAATCCTACCTCCTCGCTCATTCCCATTTCTCCTGTCTCTTGTCTCCTGTCTCTTGACTCCTGACTCCTAATTAAGTTTTAGACACAGCATCACAATTTGCTAAATACCACCGCCACGGTAACTCAGTGCCTTTCGTAATGCCAATACGAGTTGTTTGTACTATTTGCAAATCTTCCTGAAATTGCCTTGTGCGATGTTCCAACCACATAGGTCCTCCCACTCGCAAAGGTGAACCATTCAAACTAAGGTCAATATCCAGCAAACGACAAAGCTTACCTGGGCCAGCAGCAAGACGAGAAATTTTAGGTTTTGATTTTTTTTTTGGGATATATTCCCATAACCAATCTGGCACAGACTCCAATTGTAAAGCTCTAATTAAGACAACACTAGGAACCCCATCTGCATCTGTCACAATATTTAAACAGTGGTACATTCCGTAAATGAGATAAACGTAGCTCATTCCTGGAGGGCCAAACATCACAGCATTTCGTGGAGTACGACTGCGATAAGCGTGACAAGCAGGGTCTCCTGGTGCATAAGCTTCGGTTTCTACGATGGTGCTACGGATAATTTTGTCATTGGACATCTGTCGCACTAAAGTACAGCCTATTAAATCTTGGGCAACTTCGGGAGATGGGCGTTCTAGCCAAGTATTGTCTATAATTTCATTTGTTTGAGTTAAATTCATATAAAGGAGCTTGTCATTATGGATATCAAATTAATTTTAATTGGATTAACTGTGTTGTTTAGTATTGGTTGTCTATTCTTTGGCACTAAGAATGGATTCTATGATACTGACGATTATCATGGAAATGGTTGTGCCCACTAAATAGGGCTTGCTGAAAAAATTGGTTGATGGGGTAGGACACGGGGACGCGGAGACGCGGAGACTCGGAGACGGGTCGATTTGTGGAGAAACAGGCAACGATTTCGGCCATTTTATGTGAAGAAATTTTCTTGAATTTCAGTATTTTGAGAGAAATAAGAGCCAATAACTAGGAGATAAACTGAATATAAAAAGCTTCATTACCTTAGCTGTCCTGACTTTTCGCTTTATGAGCGCAACCCCTAAGTAGGCGATCGCGGTAGCGATAGAATGTTTGAATTTTTCAATTTTTGATAATTTATTATATTTCTTGGGCAGGATAGTAGTCTGTCCAAGAATTTCTATTTTTTACCAACTCTAATTCCCATTTTTTATTACCTAATAGATCGGAAATTACAGCAGATTCCAAGTACATGAAGTAGAGATATTAACAATTAAATGAATTCAAGTGCGGGCATCTTGCCCACGATGGGTGTATCTCATCAAAGTGGAATCTGCTGTAAAATAAATTCTCTACTTATAAAGATTTAATGCTCCATAATTATGATATATAAAATCAGTTTTACTACTGATATTTAATTTTTAAATTTAAAGGAAAAATCTTGGGCTTGATGCTCGAACTAAGCTTCAATTTAACTCACTATTTTTATCTTTTTTATCTGCTTTTTTTAATTTTAATTAAACCAAGCATGAAAAAAGAATGCTACAAAAAAAAGGCTGAAAATTATGCCTAAAAATAACCGCTCCATCCTATAATCAACCTATTTCGTTTGATTGTTTTGCCTTTTTTTATGATTTGTTTATTACTTCTTCCTTCTTCCTTCTTACTTCTTCCCTCTTACCGAAAAATTTATAAGAAGAGGTAATTCTAAATTAAACAGGACTTATGCAAAGACACTGTGTATAGAGTCCAGTAACTATTGGACAATAGTTATGAGTACTATATATAGTGTATCTGCGTAAGTCCTATTATAAATTCTAAATTCTAAATTCATAATGAAATCATCCATACCAGTAGAAACAGACCTAGTGCTAATAGGCGGCGGTCATAGCCATGCGATCGCCATTAAAAATTTTGCGATGAACCCTATACCAGGAGTAAGATTAACCCTAATTACAGATGTATATCATACTCCCTATTCTGGGATGCTACCTGGATATGTGGCAGGTTTATATACTTTCGATCAATGTCATATTGACCTGCGTCCCCTCGCCAAATTTGCCGGAGCTAGGATATTTGTAGACCGCGCCATTGGTTTAGACTTGGAAAAAAATCAGGTAATTTGCGCTAACCGTCCACCTGTAACTTTTGATGTACTATCCATTGATATTGGCAGTACTCCCGCTAGCTTAACTGTACCCGGAGCAAGAGAATATAGTATTCCTGTCAAACCTATATCAAAATTTCTCACCTATTGGCATCAAATAACAGCAACAGTTGCTCAGTCACCAGAACAAAAAATC
>NZ_CEZPJD010001032.1:0-2343 GCF_983059655.1 Okeania sp. | reverse complement strand
TAAAGAGCATGGAAAATATTTCAAATCAATCCAATAAAAGTTTAGGGCGATCGCTTATAAGACACCACTCCAAAACATCAATTGCTACCTATTCAGATGATGAAATTATTGACAAATCCTTAGAGATAAATCAGTTAATAGAAGAGGTGGAAAGCGATTATCTTAACAAACAAGGAGAAAAGTGCAAATTAAGTATCTGTGCAATTATGAAAAATGAGGGTCCCTATTTAGAAGAGTGGTTAGAATTTCATAAATTAGTTGGTGTAGAAAAATTCTACTTATACGACAACAACAGCACAGATAACACTCAGAATATTTTGCAATTTTATATTCAAAGTAGAGAAGTAATTTATTATTATTGGTCGGATCAACCAGGGCAAATGTCTGCTTATACCCATTGCTTAAATAATCATAAATATGACTCAGAATGGATAGCATTTATAGATTTAGATGAATTTTTATTTCCCACAGTAGCAGATAAGATAACAGATATAATAGATGAATTTTCTGACATTTCAGCCTTAGGAGTTAACTGGCTAAATTTTGGTACATCAGGACATGAAAAAAAGCCCGAAGGATTACAAATAGAAAACTTTATTAAACGTGCCAAAACAAGTTTCGGTCCGAATAAACATATCAAATGTATTCTACGTCCAGAAAAAACAATTCGTCCCCTAAATCCTCATCAGTTTGTATTTTCTGAAGGTCAGGTAGTCACAGAAAATAAACAACCAATTAACAAACCTTTTTCCTCAACACATTCCATCAAAAAAATAAGAATAAATCATTATACTACTCGTTCAAAAGAAGAAAGTATGAAAAAAATGATGCGAGGTAGGGCAACTAAAAATGAACAGAGACCATGGTCGCATTTTGAATCGAAAGATGTGATATTTAATGAAGTAGAAGATTTAACTATTCACAGATATATTCCTCAACTCAAGAAATTATTAGCAGCAGTTGCTAAAAAGAAAAGCAAGGTAAAACTTTCCTTAGAAAAATCAAACTCATTACTAACTATTGGAAATTTAGGTAAAGTAGCGATCGAGAATGAACACCTAAAACTAACAGGTTGGATAGTTTCTTTAAATCTGATTCCTATCAGTAGCTTTAAAGTTTGGATTGGAGGTGAAGAATATAGAGATTTTAAACAAATTTTAGGAATAGAAAGTCCAAGGATAAAAAAAGCCCGTCCTAGATTAAAAGGTGCAGAAAAGGCGAAATTTTGTCTAGAAATACCTCTCAATAAAATTCACAGAGAAAACTATCAAGACCTATTAATTGTGTTAATTCCTATTCTAGCAAATTCTGAGGGTTGTATTTTAGTTAATGTCTTTAATCCTTCTTTGGTGCTTCCTACTAAAGAATATATAGATCAAGTTAATAGAAATAGTTTTTCTAACTTTCAGTCTAATGCTTTCAAATGGTTAGGATATTTAATTCAAAGAACAGGTCTCAAACCCACAGATAGTATTCTTGATATAGGTTGTGGAATTGGTGAAATTGCCTATGGTTTGGCTTATTACTTAACATCTAGAGCACGTTATGAAGGTATTGAATTTTCAGAAAAATTAATTAATTGGGCCAAGCAAGAAATTACTTGTAGAAAGCCTAACTTTAACTTTCAATGGCACAATATTTATCATCCTATTTATAATACTAAGGGAACTATACCAACAAAAGAGTTTATATTGACCTATCCAGAAGCAAGTTTTGATGTGATTTGTATTAGCAACTTTTTTACTCATTTATCTAAGATAAATCTGTGTAATTATTTATATCAAATTCAGCGAGTTTTAAAAGTAGGAGGAAAGTGCTTATTTGCTTGTTTTTTAATTAACTATGAATCTCAAAAATTAATTGCTGACGGTAAGAGTTATCAGTATTTAGTCAATGAAATAGAAAGTGGTTTCTGTTTAGATTCAGAACTGCCAGAAAAGACTATAGGTTTTCAAGAATTACTACTAATTGATTGGCTCAAAGAAAGTGGCTTAACTATTGTAGGCAAATATTATGGTTCATGGTGTGGGCGTAAATCTTTTACTTATCAAGATTTGCTAATTGTAGAAAAAAAAACTGAATTTAAGTCAAAATTATCTAACTACCAGTTTGCCTTAAAAAAATACAAGTCTAAATTAGAAAAAATCAAGGTTCAAATTGATGCGTCAAAATCTCAAATCAACCAGATTTAAGCAAAATATTATTCTTCAATCTTTAACTTTAACCGAAAAATGAGCCAGATAAATCAACCTCAGCAACCACAAGAAGTAAAGGCAAAAATTATTTCAATTCATGTACCAAAAACTGCTGGTACAACATTTAAACAAATTTTGAGGCAAATAT
>NZ_CEZPJD010001031.1:0-2343 GCF_983059655.1 Okeania sp. | reverse complement strand
CTCTTTGGTGGTTGATGGTAGCTATTATTGCTAGTTATTACGGTGGGGAGCAGAGAAAGGAGAGTATTTAGTCAGTCTAATTAATATTTAGTGATGTTAAGTGTATAAATTTTCAGTTTCCACCTAAAGAGACTAATAAAGAGGTAAGTAAAGAAGCCTCTCAAGCTTGGCCCATTACTTGTAAAGAATAAGCAAGTTATTTGTGTTTCAAAAAAAACCCTAAATTCTATCATTGGGGCAATTCTTTAATCTTGGAAAAATCAAACTTATGACTACCCTCAAAAAATAATATGCAACGCTATTGGCAACTACGTTAATTACGCTATTACCAGGAAAAGAAGCTCTAGCTACTAACTTGATTAAGAATGGTGATTTTGAGAAAATTGATTACACTGGCTCCTATACGACATATAATAGTGTAACAGTGCCTGGTGAATTTGATTGGTCAATTTCTAATGATTTTGTATATCTGGTCAATAGCTTCTGGAGTGGAGTATCCGGAACAACTAACCCAGATGGGTTTGACCAGAGCGTAGAACTCAGACCTAATGCAATTCTTTCCCAAACCTTTACTACTCAAGTCGCACAGAAATACGAATTAAGCTTCTGGTATGCTCACGACCCACATAATGAACAAGGTTATGCTATGGGAGACGTAAATATTCAAGGAAATAATTTGCTGCTCTCAAATACACTCCTACACAATGTTCCTTCAACTCGCGCTGACTTGAAATTCTTAGAATATGTTGCTCAATTCACTGCTGATAGTGATGCGACAACTCTATAGCAATGTGCGCTGGCATATTTACAAATTGCAGGAATTGTCCAATAGCTAAAAGTTTGGCGTTGTCAGATTTTTATTCCCCCTGTTGCCTGTTGCCTGTTGCCTGCGCGCAGCGCTATATCATTTCAAGGCAATGTGCTTAATGGCTTGCATGGTTTCGTTGTAGATGATATTCGTGTTGTTGAAGTTAGCAACACTGTTCCAATTTCCGAGCCAGCCTTGGAATTTGGTCTGTTAATCTTTGTTGCTTTTTTTGTCGGCTTTTTCCGGCAATCGAGACCACATTAGCGGTAGATCCCGATAGCTAAAATACATACGACTTGATTAAGATATCGCCTTTAGGAGTTGGGTTTAAAATTAAGACCTACGGATTTTTTAGGCGCAAACACTATTATATACAGCAGATTCTGTCGCAGTAAGAAGTACAGATATTCACAATAGAATTAGGAGAATTTGAAGATGGCTTTAACAATTTCCGATGAAGGTTTGGAAAATATTCAGCTCTCAAGTGAGACTAGAGAAAAGGCTTTACAAAAAGCGAAAGAAGGATATGTAATGGCTTTATTAGAAGTTGGAGAAATTAGCAGTGGTAGAGCTGCAAAAATTTTAGGTGTTTCTCGGATTAAAATGATTGAAATTATGAATCAATGGGGGATTTCTATTTTTGATGAAGAGCAGAATTTGGAGGAATTATGTCAAGAAGTGGAACAAGCAGAATTAATTTTCAATCAGCAGAATTATTAAATGATTATTGTTTCTGATACTACTCCAATTAGTGAATTAGCGAAGGTTGAACATCTTGATTTGTTGCCTCAAATTTTTGGTAAAGTTGTGATTCCGCAGGGCGTATTTAATGAATTACAAATAGGTCAGCATCCAGCCGCTTTTATTGTACAAAATTTGACTTGGTTGGGGATTGTAATAGTAGATAATCAACAGATGGTTGAGGAGTTACAACAGTCTTTTAATTTACATTTGGGAGAGTCAGAAGCTATTGCTTTAGCTGAAGAGATTGGAGCTTCTCAGTTGTTGATTGATGAAAAAGCGGCGAGGAAGGTGGCTTTTGCTCGAAAGTTACCTATAATTGGTACTATGGGTATTTTTCAGTTATCAGTTATCAGTTATCAGTTATCAGTTATCAGTTATCAGTACCTCTGCAATAAGGAGGCTTGACATCAGGAATATTCTCTTTTTTTTATCCCCTGAAAAGGGGAGACTTTAGATCACAATTTCTCGGTAAAGGGAACAAGAATTTCGGTAAGACTTTATCAAAATAACATAGGTCTAAAACCCCGCCTTTTAAGGCGCAATATTTTTGGAGAGTTGCTCAAATCCCCGTTACAAAAATAACTTCTGACTTCTAACTTCGTTAAGGGCAGGTTTTGACTTTAGCGGGGAAAATTAGGGTTTTCCTTCCTCCTTCCAAAACTACCGAATCAATTTCTCCCAAGCTTGCCATAAAATCTCTGCCCTTTCCACCGGACTTTTCGGCAAACATTCCCTTGCCTTTTCCAAACACATCTGTGCTTTTTGCTCATCTCCAGACTTCTTAATTGCCA
>NZ_CEZPJD010001030.1:0-2348 GCF_983059655.1 Okeania sp. | reverse complement strand
TCATTTGCGACGTCATCAAGTGAAGTTAGAAGAGGAGCCAGAATTAGCGATCGCTGTGCAAAATCTTGTCAATACTAATGAACCTATATTATTAGAGCCTATTATTACTTATAAGTTGAGTCGTATGGGATTAATTAAGTTAGTTGGAAAGAAGGCCACATTAACTTGTGATTTGTATAGACAGTATTTTAGAAGTTAACAACCTCATTAATAATTAATAATTAATAATTAACAATTAATAATTGCCTTTTCTGTAATAATAGGATGGGTAAAAGGAATTTTTTTCTTCTTTTGGTCGATTGGATATGGCGCAGGTTTTCTCGCCATCCCACCCTTCGGGAAGCTGCGCTTTTTCCTACGGAATGCTGCGTAAACAGAGGAGCTTTCCTATCAGAATGCTGCGCAAACGCTAACGCTAACGCAAACGATCGCTTTTTTCTCCATGAATGGAGATGCTTTATACCTTAATTTTTCGGTAAGGGTTAAATTTTAGGTGATTCAACGAATTGGCGACCACATACTCGGCATTGGAAACATTATTGGCCACGACGATAGCCGTTTTTCCTAGTGTGGGTGGAGTTAGATTTTGGAAATTTCATGTTCCTAATTATAGAACATTTATCATTACTTTTCAAAATTTACATTGGGAAGTCAAAGATATGGTAAATTTGATGCCATCTGAGTATTTTCGCCGTCAATGTTATATTGCGGTTGACCCATCTTAACCTTATCTGACTCAGATAATTGAGTTTATTGGCTCTGATAATTTAATTTTTGGTTCAGATTATACACATATGGATCGTCATCTAGATGTTGTGAAAAATGTTGTAGAATTAGAGGGGAAGTTGTCTCAGGAGATAGTAAACAAAATTGTTTGGGATTATCCTAAATATTTTTCTAGTTTGAGTTGAGATGACGAAAAATTTATAGTTACCTTTACTAAGGAGAAAAAAAGATAGTATGAATAATCTTCCACCTGCATTTAAATCGGGTTTTTACCCCATGAAAAAATCTCAATGGTATGAAGGAGATACTTTATATCAAATACTGTTAGTTGAGCCAGCCAATAATACTGGAGATGGTGAAGATATAAAAAATCCAAGACAAATCTTAAAACAAACATTAATTACAAGAACAAGAGAAGAGCTTGAAAAATATCCACTTGATGACGAAACAGTGGAAAAATTAAGGAATTATCCCAAAGCTCGTCCAACAACCATAGATCGAAGACCAGAACCTAATATATCCTCATATTTGCCTTCCCCTGGAGTTGTTTTATTACAGGAGTTGAGAAAGAAACTATTCAGCTTATCCTCAGATTCTGATAATTCAGAAAATCCACAATTACCAGATCAAGATATTATCAATATAAATAATTTTTATGACTCACTGCGAACCCTATTGCACTGTCGTAAAACATCTCAACTGATTGCCAAAACCTGGTATGCTCAGAATCAAGCTACAAAAAAGTATATAGGTAGCACGAAATGCTGGGATCTTTTTTTACAAGGAAAGTGGAAAGCAATTTCTAGATGGGATTCTCTACAAGAGGGCATCTTAGACAGTCTTATAGTTAGAGAAATTTTTCTTTCTGCGACTAAATCTCCACCTGACAACTTCGAGTTTTCAGAAGGTATTGAATTGGAAGAATTTTTCTCATCTAGATTAGAGACTCAGGAAAGGGCTAAGTTCATAATTTCCCCTAGTAGTACAAGTTGGGAAGGAATTACTCTGACTCTCTTATTGGCAGGTCAGGCATATCGCAAAGTGAGAGAAAATGGTATTGATAAGTATCATCAAATTGTTCAACCTATTTTGAGTACTGGTGAAATAGTAGGTAAATATAATTTACAGATCTCTTTTGACAAATCTCACGGCGAGATAAAAGAGGTTCCTCTAGCTTATAATAGTCCTTCCACCACGTTTCAAGTTACTCTTCCCTATCCTCCAATTCCTAATTCCACAAATGTAAGAATGAAGGATATTAAACAATGGGCGTATGCCAGTGAGGAAGATGGAGACCTTCCATTTTATATCAAAGAAAATAATGAATTTGTCATAGGTACAGCATTTGTTGCACCACCCTATCCTTACATACCAGTGAGTACTACTACCTAAATTGAGCCTGAAAATTTAGCCATAAGTAAGCAAAGTGTTAAACTTAACTTAATCAGCTTATCTTATGGTTTATTAATTTAAAGCGGTGAAAACTAACTATAATATCATCAAAAAAATCTATGAAAGTTCTAACTCCCTCATCTATCAAGCTACTTTAAAAGAAAATAATAACCCAATTATTCTCAAAATCCTCAAAGAAAACTACCCTACTGCTTCCGAACTCACCCGCT
>NZ_CEZPJD010001029.1:0-2356 GCF_983059655.1 Okeania sp. | reverse complement strand
TGGGACAAATTATCTCAACTCCAATTAAAAGAAAAGAGAATAGAGATATTTCCTTTAATTCTTCTGGCGTTTCCTCCTTTTATCAATTGCCGAGTTTTGATGGTTATTATCCTATGGTTGGTGTTTGGGTTATTGGTGGAGAAGCTGCTGGTATTTGTCTGAGGGAAGATAGGGAAATTGTGACTCAAGATTTGAGTAGATTTTTGCCTCATTATTTTACATGAATAATATCATCTTGAGATTTACTTCAAATTAAATTAATGTCAAGTTTTTGTTGCTTCATGTCGAGTAAGATAATAAAGCATATTTTCAACAGGAAAGTCAAAAGTTAAAAATAAAATAAGTTAAAATATAGAGATTATCTCTGAGCAACCACTGAAAAATGTCCGAAACTTTAAGAATCAGACTTAATTATTATTATGAAAGACAAGAAAATTTGGATTAGTGCCGATGAAATAGCTTCAGAAACTTCTGGAGGAAAAAAATCTGTAGATACTGGAGCTACTTATGATGATTCACCAGAAAAAGATTTCAGGTTAAAGCTGAAGATTTGAAACGAGAAATGTCTGATTTTTTCAAAGTTATTGAATATGTATTTGACCAGACAAACCAAGAAACTTCTAATGTTCAGTTAAAAGAAATTGAATTATCTGTTGAAATTAATGGGGAAGGTCAAGTTACTCTATTTGGCATTGGTGGGAAAGCTGGAAGTAAGGGTGCAATTAAATTAAAATTAGTACGGAAGGAGTCTTAGAAAATGGCAAAAAATTGGGCTATTTGTATTGGGATTAATGATTATGATAATATGCAAACCCTTCAATATGCTCAGAGAGATGCAGAACTAATGCAAGATTATTTTCTCAATGAAGCGGGTTTTGAGAAAGTTTATTTATTTACGGATAATTCACCCCCAATTAATGATGCAGGTAAACCTTTTAAATCCCAGCCTACTTACGGTAGGATTCAAAGATTTTTACAAGTAAGATTTAACAAGGAATTTTTATCCGCAGGTGATAATTTTTGGTTTTTTTATAGCGGTCATGGAATGCGTTTTAATGACCGAGATTATTTAATGCCTGCTGATGCTAACCCTCATCCAGATGGAGTAGAAAAAACTGCTATTCCTCTTGATTTTGTGACATAAAGATTAAGGCGATGTGGAGCAGGTAATGTGATTTTATTTTTGGATGCTTGTCGCAGTCAGGAAAGTTCAAGAGGTTTGGGTATAGGAGAAGAAAAGCAAAAAGGAGTAATTACAATTTTTTCTTGTAGTCCTAATGAAAGGTCTTATGAAATTGAGGATGAAAGGATAAAACAGGGTGCTTTTACTTATGCTTTGTTAGAATCTTTAAGAATTAAAGGTGAAGGTAATTGTGCCACTGTTGAAAGATTATATAATCGTTTACGTTATCAAGTTCCTGATATTAATCGTCAGTTTAGAAAGCCTCGGCAAACTCCTTATGCTATTGTTGAACCTGCTAGTAAATATCATTTAATTTTATTGGAAAAGCAGGCAACCGAGCAAGATATTGCTACTCTGAGAGAAGAGGCATTAGAAGCAGAAAATGAGGGTAATCTAGAATTAGCAGCACAATTATGGACCCGTGTTTTAGCAGTGTCCCCTGCTAATGAAAAAGCTTTAAAAGCTTTGAAAAGAATTTGGCAGAAGCAGGAAAATGTAAAATTAGGTACAACCATTCAAAATACTAATGAACAGAACAAACAATCAATAGAAAATAATGCTGTTGAGTTGAGGATAAAAGAAACAGATAAAAAATTAGAAAATGATGAAACAGAATTAATCTATGACAAAAATGAGGATGCTTTGCCTGTTGAAGAACCCATAAAACCTCAATCATCAGAATCAAAATTTAAAAATTTTTCCACGGCAAAAGTTATTGAAACTAGCTCTCAAAATGATGAAGTAGAATTACTTTCTGACAAAAATGTAGACTATACAAAACTCCTCAAACTCCTATATAATAAATTTAACCCATTTAACCCTTTAACTGCTCACGATCCAGCTTATGTAAATTGTAGTGAAGTTAGGGGAGATGATAATATTTTCAAGGAAGTTGGTAATACTATTATTTATTCAGATGATCCTACCTGTCAACTTTACACTGGGCATCGAGGTGTAGGTAAATCAACAGAATTATTACGCCTAGAAGATTATTTACAAAAAAATGGTTGTTTTGTGGTTTATTTTCCAGCAACGGAAGGAGATATTGATGAATTAGATGTTCAATATACTGACATTATTTTGGCTTGTACTCGCAATATTTTGAATAAGCTTCAAGCTTATGCTTCTCCTAATCTTTTATTAGATTGGTTACAGTCTCGATGGCATGAATTA
>NZ_CEZPJD010001028.1:0-2363 GCF_983059655.1 Okeania sp. | reverse complement strand
CTCTGGAAAAATTAGATATTTTAGGTGATGAAATTTTTGATTTAGCAACTATAGTGGATTTGGAAAATTGGTTAAATCAACAGCTAAATTAAGTTTTTCACGAATATCAGACCAGTTTATATTAATGGTATTACTAACTGGATGAAGTTAATGGTGGCAGGCAGTGAGAGCCACTTTTACAAAACTTGACAACACGAACCATAGTATTTCTTTTTCAAAAACAAATTATTATTTTAGATGATTTGCGAGAACTTCAAGAGGCTTGCGATCGCTCCCCTAATCTTAACGACTCCGAAAAAACTTAAAATTTATAGTGACGATGCTGAAACCATTTAGGATTTAACAAAAGCAACATGAAGAATATAGCGCAGCACATCTGAATTCGTGCAGTTATGTTTATAAGCGAGGGTCTCAACTTTCTCTAGATCGCTTTTTCTAACTCGACACTTCATCAGCACATCCCTCACTTTCAACTCAACTATTTCTACTTGAGTCACTGTATCTAACCTCATCCCAATAATTTGTCCTATGAAGGTTGATTTACTTACCCCAACATAGTCATTTAATTCTGCTACTTGACGTGCTATTTTAGGGCGAACATGGAATGATATTGATACTGTCTTTTCATCTTTTATAGGCTGAAATTTATCCCAGAAATTTCCAAATTCTTTTTTCATTTTTGGCCTCATATTTCCTTATACTTATATATGTACTATATATAGAGTCATAATGTTAATTCACTAATTACTAAAATAGATAACTCACTCACCTTTTTTAACTGTAAATCATTAGTTAAAAAAGCATCACAATTAGATTGAATCGCTGTGGCAATTTGTAAAGCATCAGGTAATTTAAAATTATATTTAACCCGAATGTCAGCAGCAATAAGAGCAATCTCTGAATTAATATCCACAAAATTTATTGTGTCTTGATTCGTTAGAATGTTAATAAATTGTTGTTGTACAGAGAGATTTTTTTGACGAGTTGGTAAAATTAAACATTCAGCTAAAGTAATGGGAGAAGTGATAACATGGATTGAATGGGACTCAATATAATTGAATACCTCATCTATAATTAAAAAATAATTAGGATTGCTCTCAACATAATAAATAATCGGAGCCGAATCTAAAAAAATCCGATTTAGCTGTTCTAAAACAGTCTCAATTTTCATATAATTTCAACAATTTATGGTTCTCGTTGTTGCCACTCTTGACGTAATTCACTAACCCATTCTTGAGCATCTTTTCCCTCTAATATATTAGGTAATATTCCTCGTAAATCAGACAAACTATGTTTAGAGGTTTTGGGAGTAATTGTCTGACGCTTTAATTGTTCTGTAGTATAGGTAATGATTTGAAACTTTTCTTCTATAGTAAGCTGTTCAATTTCTTGTAATATTTTTGTTAATAAAGGACTCATTAGTTTCACCTCCAGAAATAGTCTAACTAGATAAATTGGTAAAGTTTTTAGAGATTGAAGATTCCCAGATTTTTAGTTTACTTGGCACGCTCATTACAGCTTCTCTTCTCTAGTTTTACACCAAGTTCTTCAAAGTCTAAGTAATAGAATAATTAACAGGCTAGATACCAGGCTGGCAAAAGTTGTCCTGATTGAATTCCATAGGAGCCAACGTGGTTCAAAGTCCATACGAGCTGCTTTTTGTGCAGTTTCATCCAGATCGTCAACATTCAGCATTTGCAGTTTGTTATTCAAGGGTATGTTAATCGTGAAAGTTGGCAGTTGAACAACTAGAAGGTAAGCAAGTACCGCACTTATTATGAGCCAACGCTCCACTCCCTCCAATTGCCCGATGCCAAGCACAGATGAAGCAACTAGAGCCACAATTGAACCAACCCAGACTAACACAAAAATCGGCTGATTATTTTGAATAATACCATCCATTACCTGAAAAGCTCGGATAAACTCCCGATCGCTTAAAGTCTTGATTCCCGGCATGACTACTACAGCAAAAGCCAACACGAAGCCTGCTACCAGGGAACACAGCAATGTAGCCAAGAGCAATGTAATCTGAAAGACTCCTTCTATTGACATGGGAAAACCTCATCGGTAGGCTGAGTACAGCCTACTTATCTGTGTGTACTTTGTCAAGCTTCTCTTATGCAGATTTTTCAGCTTTTGGCTTTTTCTCAAACACTTGTATATTCGGCTGTTCCAATATAAATCCATTCTCTGTGCTTTCTCCCATCTTTCCACCAATTGTTAAACTAAGCAAACCCATTGCGGGAAATTTTCTTGAGCTTGAGTTAATTTTTTGAACATTTTTGGTTTGACGCTGACGGTGACAATAATACCATCAGCATCTAACTCAAACTTTTGCCATCCATTCTCAACTGTTTCTGCCT
>NZ_CEZPJD010001027.1:0-2363 GCF_983059655.1 Okeania sp. | reverse complement strand
CAGCAAACTACTTGAATTTTCATTCGTTTCATTAATTAATTGCGCTCTGGTAATACTTTCAGGAAAGCTAGGAAAGTTGTCTAATTGAGTTGTTATTTTGCTTGAATCGATTGTATTTTATTAATTCACTGGAACCTACTTCTACAGGTAATCCAGCGAGAGGCTCTTAATTTCTTGCACGCATTAGACATCTCCGAGCATCAAAAATAAAATCAATTATCTCGCAAAAATGATCAATTTTTCCCCTCGTGGAAGGGGTTAGGGGTGGGTTCCCTACTGCCTACTTCCTCTTTTCCGGAATGGTCTATTGTTTATTTGTTCAATTCTACCCAAGCTTGGTTAAAATTTCTCCCTTTGGTTAGTTTTTTTGAACGGTGTTTCTGAATTAAGGTATGAAAATAAAAACTGAATAATTTCAAGTATTTGTCATTAGACATCTCCTCCAAAAGAGGGAATATGGAATAGGGAACAATAATTGATAATTTATGGATAATAATTGATTTTATTTTTGATTTTTACGCCTATGTCTATTCAATAGTTTAGTAATCGTCAAAAAATACAAATCATACCTAAAATCAGTAACGCCTTTTGAACTGATAATACCCGCCTATCAAGTTACACCAAATTCACGCAAAGGTACTTACATTTTAATCTATTTAATCTATAGTTTTCTGCATTTACGTCTAATTTTGGCTACCTACTGTTGTTTATATTATTAAAACAAATATTTCTGAAGAGATAATTTTAAAATTGTCATGTTAAGTTAATTATGGATAAACGTAAAGTTGGGTAATTATTGACATTATTCTCAATTATTTGACGAATTTACTGAATTTGCAGTCTATGATATGATTTTTATAGTCACAGGATTGGTGTAATTAATTTGCAAAAAAAACTCTGGAAACTATATTTAAATCGTATTATGTTAAGTAATTTTAATTTTAATTTGTTGGAGAAAAAAACAATTTTTCTAGAGACAGCTTAACAATAAAAGTCGAAAATTTGACAAAAAACTAGATTTATGTATTTTTGTTTTGGCTATAGGTAAGAATTTCACTGAAATAGAAAAAATTATGGAAAGAATATTAGAACCAGAGGTCATGGACACATGGGAAGAAGCAGAAGAATATGACTCAATGGACTTTTTGGAAGTCAATCAAGCCTTTGCAGAAAGTTCTATAGAAATCGGCCCAAAAAAAGGATTAGTTCTTGATGTGGGTACTGGTACTGCCAGAATACCAATATTAATATGTCAGCAACAACCAGAATGGCAAATTATTGGCATTGATTTATCAAAAAATATGCTGACTATTGGAGAGAGAAATATTGAAAAAGCACAATTACAATCGCAGGTCAAATTAGAATTAGTAGATGCCAAAAAATTACCCTATTCAGAATATAGTTTTGAGATGGTAATTTCTAACAGTATTGTTCACCATTTATCAGAGCCATTACTATTCTTCCAAGAAGTTAAAAGAGTTTTGCAGCCTCTAGGTGGAATATTTATACGAGACTTACTTCGCCCAGAAACTCCAGAATTAAAAGAGGAACTTGTAAACAAATACGCTAGAGATTGTAATCAACACCAACGAAAGTTATTTAGAGACTCTTTGCAAGCTGCTCTAACGATTGTTGAAGTAGAGAAAATAGTTAAAGATGCTGGTATTAAAGAAGTAAAAATATATCAATCATCAGATAGGCATTGGACTGTAGAAAGAAAATGGTCAAAAACAGAAGAGTTTTGAATAGTAACAAATTTATGCCAAGTTTATTTACATTTTAATCATTAGACATCTCCAAAAATCAAAAACAAAATCAATTATTATCCATAAATTATCAATTATTCTTCTCTGTTCCCTGTTCCCTGTTGCCTCTTCTCTGGAGATGTCTATTGAACTTGAGCGATCGCTCCCTAGCCAAATTATTAAAAATCGGCATATTTAAAAAATCAGCTAATGATTAACAGTTCAACTAATTAGGGCTTGCTGATTAATTATAAAAGTATTTACTGATATTAGTTTTAGGGTTTTAGAGTTGAAAAAAGTACCAATTTTTCAGTGGAAAAAGCTCAAAAAGTTAGTATTTTGGGATGATTACGGCAAAAAAATTGAGAGACAATTCTTACTCCTACCTCCTCTATATTCCCTGTTCCTCCTGTCTCCTACCCCAGCAAAAAGACTTTTTCAGCAAACCCTAATTAGAAATTTAATAGATTTTTTTTACTTAATTAGCTAAATCGTAATTATAGCAATATGATTTGAGTTGTGAGATATTGGAGACTTTTGTTTTAGGGAATAGGGAAAAAATGAATATATAAGAATAAGAAAACTGCGATATTTTATGCTTTAAAGGAAAACCTCAAT
>NZ_CEZPJD010001026.1:0-2365 GCF_983059655.1 Okeania sp. | reverse complement strand
AATGCCTCCTGATGTTTTTAATTTTTACTTGGAAAAATTTGACGTAATAACTGTAGATATAAAAGGGGAAGAAATTAATCGTCATTCCCACAAAGCAGTATTTTTCGCTGAAGATTTGGGTAATGGTGTGATGTTGGAAATGGTGGCTATTCCTGGAGGTACTTTTATGATGGGTTCGGCAGAAAATGAAGCAGAAAGAAGTGATAGTGAAAGTCCGCAACATGAAGTTACTCTGCAACCTTTTTATATGAATAAATATCCTATTACTCAAAACCAATATCAAGTCATTATGGGTGAAAACCCTTCTGATTTTAAAGGAGGAAACCGCCCAGTAGAATGTGTGTCATGGTACGATGCAACAGAATTTTGTCAAAAGCTATCTCAGAAAACTGGGAAAAACTACAGACTACCGAGTGAGAGTCAGTGGGAATATGCTTGTCGTGCAGGTACAACCACACCTTTTTATTTTGGAGAAACTATAACATTGGAGTTAGCTAACTACAATGGTAACGATACTTATGGCAACGTACCTAAAGGTAAATATCGAGAAGAAACAACAGATGTTGGGAGTTTTCTTCCTAATGCTTTTGGTTTATATGATATGCACGGCAATGTCTGGGAGTGGTGCGCTGATGACTGGCATGAAAACTATGAAGGTGCCCCTACTGATGGTAGTGCTTGGCTAAAAAATGATGAAAAAGAATATTATCCCGTACTGCGGGGCGGTTCCTGGATCGACGATCCTGTTAACTGCCGTTCCGCGTATCGCGACTAGGACGATAGGCGCGGCCTCCACTACTACGTTATTGGTTTTCGTATTGTGTGTTCAGGCGGGAGAACTATATGAAGTCAGAAGTCAGAAGTTAGAAGTCAGAAGTTTAGACTTGATTGTTCCTTCAGAAAACTAAGAGCTAAATACGATAAGTGAAAGTAATAGTATTGTTGCTCAGAAAGCTTATCAATTTGCTATTAGAATTGTCAAAACTTGTAAATACTTAACTGAGGAAAAAAGAATACATATTATCCAAACAACTGTTGAGAAAAAGCTAATACGGTGGAGTTAGGTAGGGCTTGCTGATTAAATCTAAAAGTTTTTACAGATAAAGGTTTTAGCCTTTTTTGGAACGAAAAAAGTACCTGGTTTTCAGTCTAAAGCGCTCAAAAAGGAGCGTATTTTAGGCGCATAGTTGGGCAGAAAAATCAAGGGACAATTCTTACTCCTACTTCCTCGCTCATTCCCATTTCTCCTGTCTCCTGTCTCCTGTCTCCTGTCTCCTACCCTTACCCATAAGACTTTTTCAGCAAACCCTAGGTACACCCATCGCGGGGAAGATGCCCGCACTAGAAAGATTTAATTGTTAATATCTGTACTTCATATACTTGGAATCTGCTGTAACTGAATAAATATTAGCTGAAAATACTTTTTTTATGCTTCAAATTCGACTTTGTTGTAAATATCTGTCATAGTTATTTGAAAGGAAATTGAATTGAGAGAAATAGTTTCGCTGGCTTCGTTATATTCTGAAAAAATCCACTGTTTCTGAGCAGTTTTATAATATTGTTCTACTTGCATTGTGTATTGGTCTATGAGTAGATATTCTTGAAATGTAGGAATAGTTCTATAAGCTGCAAATTTTTCGTCTTTGTCATAATTTCTAGTAGAATTTGACAAGACTTCGGCAATTATTAGGGGATTGAGAATAGTATCTTTTCTTCCTGTTTGTAATTGCAAATCTCCTGAAGTAACCATCACATCAGGATAAGTATAGATACTTTTATTCGGAATCCAAAGTCGTTGGTCTGCCACAAAAACTCGATATGATTGACTTTTGAGAGAAAAATTTAAAGCTGCGCTGAAGTTGAGAGATATCTGATTATGATTTGGAGTACCGCCAGTCATCGGAATAATTTCACCATTGATATATTCGTGTCGTTGTTGTGAGTTAATTTCAAAGTTTAAATATTCTGTAGGAGTATAGTTTTTTTGTTGTTGAATTTGCATACTTTTCAGTTTTTAGCGATCGCTCGAATCATTTTATATTTTGTTCGTAGTTGGGCTTTAGCCCAAGCAATACTTACAGCAGATTCCACTTGAGTGAGGTATACTCGTAGCGGTATATGAGGACTAAAATTCAACTACGAGCCTGCACTACAAACATTTCATTGTCAATCTCTGTACTTCATGCTGTATTATGAGGACTAAAGTCTGACTACGAGCCTGCACTACAAACATTTCATTGTTAATCTCTGTACTTCATACTATATTATGAGGGCTAAAGCCCAACTACGAACTGACCCCTACTTTTTCACATCCCCATTTTTCGGCGAATAAAACTTTCTACAGATTCCATTTTCATTTCAAATA
>NZ_CEZPJD010001025.1:0-2368 GCF_983059655.1 Okeania sp. | reverse complement strand
TGTCTCATAAATCCTATCCGTTTTTAAGGAGAGATAATTGTTAATTATTAATAATTAATTGTTGAAAATATCTTCCAAACTTGTTTAAATTAATGGTAATAAGCAGTTAAAGGTTAATTATGAAAAAACCTAAAAAATGACGGGAGGAAGTACGCAGCGCCTGTTTTAACGGCTGGATGAATAACGACACGCGGGTTTTAACCCGGAGTTACTTTCCGGTTTGGCTTTCAATGTACTTCCTGACAGTCTCCGTTGAAGCGTTTCCTGTTGTTGCACAAAAAAAGCGCTTGAGTCCAAAGCGTAGGTAATTTTAGTAATAAGCGGAAATTCTTTCCTCAAATGATGTGAAGCTCTACCTTTGATGCGCTTAATTATTACTGATGGAGCAAAAGTGGGGTCAACTTCTAAAAATAAATGTACATGGTCTGGCATTATTTCTAATGCTATTAGTCTCCAATCATGCTCAGTACATAGCTCAAAAATAATCTCTTGTAGCCTTTGCTTGACATCTCCTACCAAGACAGACTTTCTACGCTTGGGAACAAAATACATGCAGGGTAATTAATCAGTGTTACTGAGTGAGGATTTCTTCTATATTCGTCTGGTTTTTTCTTTCCTACAGAATGCTGCGCAAACATTAATCTGTAGACATATTATGTTTAATAGTGCTATTATATCTACAGGAGGTAGCAATCAATGTATGGATGTCAACAACACCTAGTCAAGAGTAACTCAGAAGTAATGGCTGTGCTTGAGTATTTATGCACAGAAGCAAATAAGTTGACAAATTGTGGGCTTTACTATTGTCGTCAAATGCTGTTTAAAGCAGGACGCTTTCTATCTAAAACCGAACTAGATTTTGAATTAAAAAGTAATCCGCATTTTAAGGCAATGCGTTTGCTCCGCAACGCTAGCGCGAACAGCCTGTGCCCAACAAACACTGCACTCTGTAATTGAGTCCTTTAACTCCTATGCCAAACTAGCTAAAATGTTCAAATCGGGAGAGCTAGTACAGAAGCCAAAACCACCAAAATATCGTAAAAAGGATGGTTTAGCAGTTGTTAGTTACCCGGCACGATGGGTTAAGTTAGTTAATGGGATGCTTAAGTTTCCTCTAGGTAAGCAAGTAAAAGCGTGGTTTGGCATTGACCATTTCTTGCTACCAATGCCTGGTAACTTAGAGTTTAATCAGATAAAAGAATTTAGGTTCGTCCCTAGAAATCACTGTTTCTATCTAGAATTTGCTTATGAGCAACCACAGCCAGAAAAAGGTCAGCCAATAGCAGAAAATGTTTTGGGCATTGACCCAGGATTAAATAACTGGTTAACTTGTGTGAGTAATGTGGGGAAGGCTTTTATAGTTGATGGAAGAAAGGTTAAATCTCAAAATCAATGGTACAACAAACAAGTAGCAAAAATCAAAGCAGGTAAGCCTGGTGACTATTGGGATAATAAATTAGCCGCCATCACTGAAAAGCGCAATCGTCAGATGCGGGATAATGTGAACAAAGCAGCCAGATTTGTTATCAACTGGTGCATTGAGCATCAAATAGGTACAATAGTTTTTGGGTGGAATCAAGGCCAAAAAGACAGTATTAACATAGGTAAGAAAAATAACCAACAGTTTGTTCAAATACCAACAGCCAAGTTAAAAGCCAGGATAACTGAATTATCTGATCGGTATGGGATTAAGTTCGTTGAGACTGAGGAAAGCTATACGAGTAAAGCTAGTTTTTTAGATGATGATTTTCTGCCGAATTTTGGTGAAAAACCCGTTTGCGTAGCATTCCGTAGGAAAAGGTGGGAAGCATCAGGAAAGCTTGTTAACCGTGGCTTGTACCGTTCGGCAGCAGGTAAATTGATTAATGCAGATGCTAACGGTGCAGCTAATATTATCAAAAAAGTAGCAACACAGCTAAGTATTGACTTAGCCAAGGTTAGTAGGGAAGTTTTGATGCTTCCACAACGATACAAGTTAGAGAATCTAACTAAAAAATATCGTAAACAGTGCGTTGCGTGGCAATAGCGCCCGTATAAGCACATCCGCTTAGAATCCAGGGTGTTTTAACCCCTGGAGACATCAATTCCAGTGATTACTCTAATATCTTTGCTTGCTAGTCAACCTGCCTATTCAGCGACATTGAAGCCAGGAAGTCTATCTGTTTGCGGAGCATTCCGTAGGAAATTCTGACTCCTGAGTAGTTTATTTATCACTAGACATCTCCAGAAAATAAACTTACCCTTTATTTAACATTAGACTTCTCGGGAAAAGAGGGAGTAGGGAGTAGGGAACCCACCCCTAACCCCTCCCAGGAGGGGAAATAATTGATGATTTATGCGTATGGGATTGATTTAATTTTTGATGATC
>NZ_CEZPJD010001024.1:0-2369 GCF_983059655.1 Okeania sp. | reverse complement strand
AAGCAGAGAAATTTGGCATTGGATATGTAACTATTGATGATTCTTTACCTGATGAATTTTTAAACTCAGAAAAAATCCTAATAACTCATGTTCAAAAAGTGTTTAATGGAAAATCAAAGTTTGGTGTTGGTGGTAAATTTCAGAAAGTTAATACAATTATTTTAGATGACTCACACGCTTGTATAGACTCTATAAATGATTCATTTAAAATTAAAGTAAATAATGAACACTCACTCTATAAAAAACCACTTCAACTATTTGAAGATGATTTGAGAGAGCAAGGTGAAGGTAGTTTAGAAGAGATAAAAAGTAAAAGCAAAGAATACCAAGATACTTTACTGCCAGTACCTTATTGGAGTTGGCAAGATAAAAAATCAGAGGTTATCAAAGCTCTATTAGAATCTGATAATGAAAATGAAGTAAAGTTTGCTTGGCCTCTAATTAAAGATAACTTGGAAAATTGTCAATGTTTCTTTAGTGGTAAAGAATTAGAAATTTCAACTATTCTCAGTCCCATTAGTAAATTTGGCACTTTTAGCAAGGCTGAACATAGAATTTTAATGTCAGCAACTACACAGAATGATTCTTTCTTTGTTAAAGGTTTTGGATTGAATATTGAAGCTGTTAAAAATCCACTTATTGACAAAAATGAAAAGTGGTCTGGTGAAAAAATGATTTTAATTCCTTGGCTAATCCATGAGGAGTTAAAAGAAACATATATTATCAATAAATTTGCAGCAAAAGATGTCAATCGTAGAGTCGGTTATGTTGTGATTACATCTAGTTTCAAGAAAGCAGAAACCTATGAAAATTTAGGTTCTACAGTTATCAAAAGTGATAATATTTTTAAAGAAATTGAGAAACTAAAATCGGGTGAATATCGCAATACAATTGTTTTTGCAAACAGATACGACGGAATAGACCTTCCAGATGATTCCTGTCGTGTTCTAATTATTGAATCAATGCCATATTCTTCTTCCTTAACTGAAAGATATGAAGAAAAATGTAGGTCAAATAGTGATTTGCTCAATATTAAAATTGCTCAAAAAATTGAACAGGGACTCGGAAGAAGTGTTAGGGGAGAGAGAGATTATAGTGTGATTATTATCAACGGAAATGATTTAGTAAAATTTATTAAAAGCGGTGATTCAAATAAATTTTTCTCAGAGCAAACAAGGAAGCAAATAAATATAGGAATTGAAGTTTCTAATTTGGCGAAAGAGGAAGATACAAATGAAGGAACAGATTACACAAAAGTTCTTGATAATTTAATCCATCAATGTTTAAGCAGAGATGAAGGTTGGAAAGAGTTTTATAAAGAGAGAATGGAAGAGGAAAGTGATGAGGAAGAAAAAGTTAATAAAAATATATTAGAAATTTTAGAGTTAGAAAGAAAAGCAGAGGAGAGTTTTGATCAAAATGAACCTGAAAAGGCAGCAAATTATGTACAGAAAATAATTGACTCTTACTGTGCAAATGATGAAGCAGAAAAAGCTTGGTATCTACAAATTCTTGCTCGCTACAAATACAAGATGAGCAAAACAGAATCTAATTTAACTCAAAAGGGTGCTTTTAATAAGAATTGGGAGCTTCTAAAACCAAAAGAACGAATTAGTTATAAAAAGTTAAACTATATAAATGAAAATAGGCTGAAAAGAATTAATACTTGGGTATCTAAACACAAAAATTATGAAGAACTAATGTTAACTGTGGAAGATATTCTAGGAAATTTGAGTTTTGGTGAAGAAGCATCAAAGTTTGAGAAAGCGCTGCAAGACTTAGGTAGTTCTATAGGTTTTTTGAGTCAAAGACCAGAGAAGGAATTTAACACAGGTCCAGATAATCTTTGGTGTATTTCTCAGAATGATTATTTTATCTTTGAGTGTAAAAGTAAAGTTGAAGACTCACGCAAAGAAATAACCAAAACTGAAACAGGTCAGATGAATAATCACTGTGGTTGGTTTGATCAAGAATACAATGCAGAACAAGTAAAAAGAATATTAATTATTCCAACAAAAAATGTTTCCCATCAAGGAAATTTTACTCATCATGTTGAGATTATGAGAAAAGGAAAACTCAAACTTTTGAGAGATAACGTAAAGTCTTTTTTTAAAGAGTTTAAAGATTATCAACTTGATGAAATTAGTGATTATAAGATTCAAGAATGGATTCAATTTCATAAGCTGGATATTGAATCTTTAAAAAGTCAGTATTCTGAGGAATATTATCAAAAAAAATAAAAAACGTAAAAAGCAAGGTTATGAAAAACGTGAGACATCATCGCCGGACTAGGTATCACCTGTTTGTAGCAAACGTTTGTCATGCTTGGTATAAGTAACTATGCAAAAGTGACATCCTCCCGACGCTGA
>NZ_CEZPJD010001023.1:0-2370 GCF_983059655.1 Okeania sp. | reverse complement strand
TTTAGAATTAGGAGCGGAAGTAGGAATTTTGATAGACCCCGATGAGGAAATAGTTGTAGTTTATCGTTCTAATGGTGAAGAAATTGAGTTAAAAAATGGAGATAAGTTGACTATTCCTGAACTATTTGATGAGTGGGAATTGCCTATTGTTGAGCTTTGGCCACCCGTGTTTGATGAAGAAGAGTAAGGTTAATTTGAAAACAAGTATTTTCATTAATAACAGAATATTAACTGCTTATTCATTAACTTTGTATTCCGGCTATTGATATCCCACAAAAATTATGGGTTAAAATTGATAATTAGATATCAACATTTTATAGATGTCCATTTTTTTGTAGAATGTAATGTTATTTCAGCAATAGCATAATAATGATTGGAAAAATAGTTGGAAGTCGTTACAAAATCACTAAAAAATTAGGAGAGGGTGGGTTTGGAGCAACTTACTTAGCAGAAGATTTACATACTTTTAGGACTTCTTGTGTTGTTAAACATTTAGCGCCTAAAGATTCTCGTCCTCAAGTTTTTCGTCTTGCTCAAAATCTATTTGAGAGAGAAGCACGATGTCTTCATCGTCTAGGAGAAAATGATGGAATTCCTCGCCTTTATGCCCACTTTGTAGAAGATGGGCAATTTTATTTAGTGCAAGAGTATATTGAAGGAAATGATTTAAGTGATGAAATCATTGTAGGAAAGCCTTTAACTGAAGAGCAAACTATTAAACTTTTGTATGAAATATTGTCGGCATTAACTATTCTTCATCAGAGAAATATTATTCATCGTGACCTCAAACCTCAGAATATTAGACGTCATAAACAGAATGGAAAAATTGTTTTAATTGATTTTGGTGCTGTTAAGCAAATTCAAGAATTAACAGTTAATCCTCATGGAAAAACAACAATAACTGTTCCAATTGGTACACCAGGTTATATGCCTAGCGAACAAACTCATGGTATACCAAAATTAGCTAGTGATATTTATGCAGTAGGCATAATTGGAATTCAAGCTTTGACCGGATTTAAACCTAGCAGATTTTCCCAAAATCCCCAGACAAATGAAATATTTGAATCAGGTCAACTTTTTCTCAAATCTCAGACTGGAAATATTTTTAAATATCAAGTTAATGTTAGTCAATATTTAGGCTATATTTTATCTAAAATGGTACGGTACTACTTTAAATTTAGATATAAAAATGCCTTTGCTGTTTTAAAAGATTTAACGCCTATTTGGAATCAATATAAAAATTTATATGAGACAGAACAAGAAATTTCTCTTTACTCCGAATGTGGGATTGACTATACTAAACTCAGACGTTTTCTGGCATTAGGTGAATGGAAAGAAGCAGGCGAAGAAACAGAAAAATGTATTCTCAAAGCTGCTAATAGAGAAATAGAAGGTTGGCTAAATTCAGAGTCAATTAAGATATTGCCAGAGCAAGACCTCCAGACAATTGATAAACTTTGGCTACATTTTGCTAAGGGAAGATTTGGGTTTAGCGTTCAAAAAAAAATTTATTTAGAAACAGGCAGAGATTGGCAAGAATTTGGTAAAAAAGTAGGTTGGCGAGAGGAAAGATTAGCAGGTTTTAGTGAGATGCGAGGTTTTAAACGAGGATATTTGCCTGCTCGTATTTTTGGTGTGAGAGATGGAAAGTTAAGTTTGGGAGATGTTGTCTCAAATCTTCTCTCTCGTAGAGACTTATGAAATTAAAATACTGATACCTTCAAATTTAGACAAAGAGTCTCAAAGGGTAATATTATTAAATATAAATTGATGTATAAATTAAACCTTCTCACGGAATTAGCCTCAATCAAAATCAGAAAATTAAATAAATATATTCAAACACCCAAAATACTTTTGATGTACATGACACCAAACTATTTTATATTTCTACATAAAAAATATTGTGCCACTGAAGAACAATATGAAAAAATATGTAATTTGGTAGCTAATTTTCCTCAAGGTAATTAAATCATCCTTCTCGTCTGATAGTAATCAAAACACTATTATATGATTTCCGGATAATTAGTGATAAAAAAAACTTTCTCTTTTTCCTCCTCTTCTTCCTTTCCTCTTGACTCCTGTCTCCTGACTCCTGACTCCTGACTCCTAAAGACTTAAGTTTAAATTATTGATTCAAGCGTTTTAGGTGCTTTAATTGGAAGCTGAATGATAAATTCTGTTCCTTCTTTTGGTTGTGAAGTGCATTTCAAGATACCAGAATGTTTCTCCACTATAATTTGGTAACTAATAGAAAGACCAAGACCTGTTCCTTTACCTACTGGTTTGGTAGTAAAAAATGGATCGAAAACTCGATTAATTGTATTTTCTGTCATTCCTGGACCATTATCTTTAATAGATATGACAGCATAT
>NZ_CEZPJD010001022.1:0-2370 GCF_983059655.1 Okeania sp. | reverse complement strand
ACTTTTAGCTATTGGACAATTCCTGCAATTTGTAAATATGCCAGCGCACATTGCTCTACTTTGTGACTGAAAACTAAACTATTTTGTTTCTTAATTTATGTCAGCATTCAGCCTGTTTTGTGAATTCAAGTCTACATTAGCTAGATAGTTCAATAGACATCTCCAAAAATAAAAAAGAAAATCAATTCTTATCCAGAAATTATTAATTATTCTTCTCTGTTCCCTGTTCCCTGTTCCCTGTTCCCTCTTTTCTGGAGATGTCTAATAATTAATAATTGATAATTACCTCTTCTTTTTAGGAAGATAATTCACTAAAAGGTTTTTTTACTTCTCCTGTAAAGGAAAGCTTTTAAACCTGAATTATTCGGTAAAGTTGGCTAATATGTTTTAAGTTTTACTGTGAACTTTAGTTCAAAATTTTAATACTAATTCCTGACTTGATATTTTTTCTACACTTTAATCCTAAGTTTCGCCAAACTATCAAATAATTTTTTGACTTTAACTAAGTCTTTATCTCCAGGAGCTTTTTCTACTCCACTAGATAAGTCAATACCACAGAATTTATGGCTAGATTCAATAATGAATTGTTGAATTGGTACTGTGACATTTTCTGGTGTTAAACCACCTGCTAAAAACCAAGGAAAAGCGGGGTGAAAATCTTGAATAATTTTCCAATCTAAAGTTTGACCAGTGCCTCCTAATTTATCTGGATGATAAGCATCTAGAAGTAAAGTATCGACGTAATTTTCATAACTATTTACTCTTGTTAAATCTTGAGGAGATTTGATTCTGAATGCTTTAATTATTTCTATATTATCTGGTACTGATTGACGCAGTTGATGACAAAATTCTGAAGATTCGTCTCCATGTAGTTGTATACCAGTCAATTTGGTCTGAATAATTATTTCCGATAATAAATCAATTTCTGGGTTAACAAATACTCCGATTTTATCAATATTTTCTGGTAGTTGAACAACGATATTTCTGATTTTTGCCGGGGTAATATACCGAGGCGATTTTGGAACACAGATAAATCCTAAAGCTGTTGCTCCCATTTGAGCGATCGCTTGTCCTTGCTCTAATTTTGTAATCCCACAAATTTTTACGCGCATTGATTATACCTACTAAGAGCTTAATTGTAAATCTTTGTATTAAAACTTAAGGTTATTGTTAATTATTAAAACAAATTATGGCTTCTTACTAAAATTTATTGATAATTTGCAAAACATAAATGGATTCAATCAAACATTTAAGCCAAATAGCTAAATCTTGATAATTTTAAGGAGATAAAAACTTGATTTACTCTTGCTTAATTTTAGCAGCACAATCTCAATCCCTCTCTGCAGAGTGGTCTCCAAAAGTAGCAATTATAATGATAATTTGCAACCTAGTGGCAATTGCAATTGGTTACTATGCTATTTCCAAGAACAACCGTGGACAAGGGCCAGACTTACCAGTATCATTACCAGCAATTTTTACTGGGTTTGGCATACCAGAATTGTTAGCTACTACTAGCTTTGGTCATATTTTGGGAGCCGGAATAATTTTAGGGCTTGGTAGTGCTGGTATGCTATAGGTATAACCTGATTTTAGTTACAAGTATAGGGGGTATTCTTTTCGCACAGAAGAGATACCCCCATTTTTAGTTTGTAATTTTATATAGCGCTGTGCGCAGGCAACAGGCAACAGGCAACGGGCAACAGGGGGAATACATTGCCGACAATATAAGACTTTTAGCTATTGGGCAAATCCTGCAATTTGTAAATATACCAGCGCTCATTGCTATAGGTGCCTAAATCAGGTATTGATTGTTATTGTTGACAAATCATAGCTGATTTAAAGATAAAAATAGATTGGGAAGTTTACATAGGGGATAGTATAGTTATCCAAGGGTAGCAACAGGCAGTCGGCAGAAAGGTGGGCAGGAGCATCAAGCATTAGGGTAAAGTCGGAGAGGATGTCATTTAATAAATATAGTCCTCTGTGAAATAATACTTAAATTCAACGACATTATTGGATGGATCGAGAAGTGCAACAGTAAGATGTTTTTCTGGTCGTTCGGCAAATCGTATTGAGGGTTCTTCTAGAAAACGAGTACCATATTTTTTAGCTGATTCTATTGTTCGATCAAAGATAGATTTTTCGATAAATGTCCGCCCAAAATGGCGAGGATACATCTTCGGATTGGGATCGATTTCATTTGGTGCAAGATGACAAACAAGTTGATCGCCGAAAAAATCTAAGGTGATTCTATCGTGATATTCCCGAGCTAGACGACATCCCAAAACTTCAATATAAAACTGTTTAGCAGCTTTTAAGTCATGGGTTGGAATTGCCAAATGAAAAATACTATCTGTCCTCTTATTTAGT
>NZ_CEZPJD010001021.1:0-2383 GCF_983059655.1 Okeania sp. | reverse complement strand
TAGTGATGAAAAAACTTTCTCCTTCTCTTCTTCTTTCTTCCCTTCTGTTTGCGGAGCATTCCGTAGGAAATTCTGACTCCTGACTCCTGCAGTAGTTTATTTATAACTATTCAACCGGACATGATATAATCTGCGAGACCATTACCATCGACATCAGCTTGTTGCATCAAGGTTTCGATGTCGCGATCGTTGATATTAATATTTAACCTATCAAGTAACTCTCGTAGTTCATCAGTTGAGATAGTGCCGTTATCATCCAAATCAATTAGGCGAAAAATCTCTCAGGACTTACGCAAAGACACTATATATAGTGTATGTAAAATAGAGCGATCGCTACAAAATTTTAAGCGATCGCCTCAAGACAAGTACCATTGTTAAAACAAGGGTAAAAAAACATCTATAAAATAAAAATAGCCCTGAATTTTATTGTGGGCTTTTTCAGTTCTTGGACCAAATAATCTGAGAGTAATTCATTTTTAACTTTATAGATGGTTTTTCCTATTTTTGCTGCTAATCTTTTTAAAAAATTCCAGACTAACATCCCACAGGCTATATGATTTTTCTGAATTTGTCTGAGACGACATTGACAGAATTCTATACCTGTTAATTGCTTAATTTCCCTGTGAAATTCTTCAATTTTCCATCTGGTTTGAGACTCAAACTCTACCGCATCTACTGAAGATTGAGTTAAGTCATTAGTCGCAATATATTCTGTCCTGTTGGTAGAAACAGTTGCCCAGAATAGTTTAACTTTCTTATCCCTTGGAAAACCTTTGATTTTAATTATTTTACCTGATATTTTTTCTAATTTATTCCAACTTAACTCTCCTATCTTTTTATATTTTTCTAGACCTCCAGTATCATCTACTAGACGATTTATTTTTAAGGGACAGTAATAAATTTTTTCTAAGTTATCTACCAACGCCATTAATCTTTGTGTTGCATACCAACTATCCATTAATACAGTCTTAAATGGTATTTTTTTCTGATTTACTACAGAAAAAATCATTTCTTCTACATGATCTATTTTGCTTTTTTTATTAGTTTCCGGGTCATAAATTCGATAATCTATAAGCCAAAATTCTTCGATTTCTGGATTAAAATATATACAATTTACTATCCCTATACCACGGATTACTCTATGGTCATTACCACTATACTGTCGCCGGACTAACTCAATTTTATTACTATGTTCCTTATTAATAACTGTATCATCAAATATTAAATAACCTTCTGTATTAGTTACAATTTCCTCTTGAATATTTTCCCATAAATCCTGGCTATCAAAATTTTCTATTTTCAGATAACGATTTATCGTGTCATGGCTAATATTTTCTAGATGGTTTGCTAAATTTGTGATGGTATAATTTGTATGAGAACTAAGTAAATATTGACAGTAATCAATATAGTTAAAATTCATATTGTTACCTCGCTCTTAATCATAATATTATTATATAATAAGCGTGAGTATTTGGGTGGAATTTATTGACAATTCACAACATTAATAATTATGAAAATTAACTATATTAGCGTGTCTTTATATAAGTTATGATGATTTTATGATTCAGGCGATCGCTTAAAAATTTATAGCGATCGCTATATTTGACATACGCTATATATAGTGTCTTTGCGTAAGTCCTGTCTCTAATAAATCGTTTTTAGAAGTTATATCTACATTTATTTAAAATCCATTGAGAAAATTCGTCAAACTTAATCGTATTGCTTACATCTTGATCGGTACTAATGAAAATGGACTTTATATCTTCAGTATTTGGGTTCATTCTCAGAGAACACAGAACATTCATTACCTCTTCAGGTGATAATGAGCCATTACCATCAGTATCAAATGAATCAAAGACTTGTTTCAATTCATCAAGAGATAATTGTGTAATATCATGTCCGGTTGAATAATTAGACTTTGGTGGAAGGAAGGCAGAAGGCAGGAGGCAGGAGGCAGAAGGTTTTCTCCTGTTGTTACCTTAATTTTATACACGCTCCGATGCTACCGGACATGATATAATTTGTTTAGACATTACTTAAATATTTTTTGAAATTATACCGTTATTCTTTGCTCAGATTAATCCTACATTTAAAGTTCGGATTAGTGCAATTCAATTCTACTTGAGTTTGGACTAATTTGTACTTAAAAGCAATAAAAAGGATGGATTGCAGGAGAAATTTACCTATTTGAAATAGTCTATAATTAAAGAGTTTTTCTAAGTAATCAAAAAAATTTTTAACTTATTTGAATCATGAGGAGAATAAATATTATGACTCAAGCTTCCGTGGAAAATAATACAGCTCTTAAAATAATTTTAGAAGCAATTGACCGAAAAATCGTGGGTATGCGCCTCCCCTTTTAAGGGGATAAAAAAAAAATAAT
>NZ_CEZPJD010001020.1:0-2393 GCF_983059655.1 Okeania sp. | reverse complement strand
ACAAATGTCTCCTAGCTTCAAATAATAAACAATTAAAAAATTTAGTTATCGCTTCAACCAAGCATTTAATCCAGCAATGATAGTCACTTTTTTCTCCCAAATCTTCCTAGTTCTCCTTGTCTTGTAAAAACTAGAAATTGACTACTCCCCGGACTCAAGTCACGGGGATTCTAAGCAGATACTACGCAACAGGATAAATCCATGTTGCTTCGTTTCTTCTTAGCTGACCAAAGATACACTCTCTGGGGACAAGTCAAAGTGCCCCTACACAGTTGGCTTAAGTCTAAACTTAGCTTTCTGCTTACTTTTGTGATTATATTTGCAGCCCCGTTACAGTCTGCATTAATTAACCAATTATTACTACTTCTATACAAACCACGCTTTATTCTTTTTCCTGACGGTTTCCAATCATTGGGTTTCTCACCATAATTAGGTAAATTGTCACCATCTAAAAATGAAGCGACACTTGTATAACTTTCTTCTGTTTCTATCAATATTATTCCATATTTAATACACAATTGAGCTATTCTTTCTTTCAGTCTAGCTGTAGGAATGGGTACAAACTCAGAATTACTTTTTTTTCCTAATTTAATTTCATTTTTCTGACCTTTATTCCAACCAAAAACTATTGTACCAATAGAATTTTTGTGCGCAATGATTAATTACTATTCTGGCTGCTTTATTAATACCGTCACGGATTTGGCGGTTACGCTTTTCTGTAATGGCAGCTAGTTTATTTGACCAAAATCCAGTCGGTTGATTTTCTTTAATAGTTGATATCTGTTTGTTGTACCAACGATTCATTGATTTGAGATGTTTACCATCTACAATTAAGCTCGTACCCACATTCGATACACAGGTCAACCAATTATTCACACCATGGTCAATTCCTAATACATTGTCTTGGTTTAATTGAGGTTTAACTACTATTTCTTTTTCATAGACAAATTCTTGGGTAAAGCATCTATTTCTGGGTAATATTCTCAGTTCTTTAATAGCAGAAAATGCTAGATTACTAGGAATGGCAATATAAAAGCAATCTAGACCAAACCAGCGCTTACAGGTATTGCCTAGTGGTACTCTGATTTGATTACCTTTGAGTTTTAATGCTTGCTTGGGGTAACTTACTGTAGCCATTCCCCCTTTTTTTCTGTAGTTAGGAATCTTTGGTCTGTCTGAAATTTTTCCTGAACTATAGGCAATAATAAGACCATAATAAGAGCGAAATGATTCCGCTACAGTTCTCAATATTTGTTGTGCTGCTTGAGAATATAAAACTTTGTAATGATAATTGTTTTTATAGATTTTTTCCAACTCAAACTTGCCCAGAGTTTTGTGAGACTTAAAATATAATTGTCTGCCATAATATATTCCCATGTTAGTTAGCTTGTGAGACTCTTCGCATAAGAATGTTAAGATAGCAATTAATTCAGAACTTTTATCTACTAAAACTTGCTGACAAGAGTACATTTGAAACGGGGGTTGGATGGCTTTATTTTGAGTAATAATAGCACAAGACCACTTTAGTTGTCTAGTCTAAACGACTCGGTTGTTTTCATCCCTCGGTTAAAACATGGGGGCCTTTAACCTTGCTTTTCGGTCAAATAAAATACATCGGATTAAAATCCGACTCCTCGCCTTTCATCCATCGCTTAAAAGACGATGGCTTTCATGCTCCCGTGTTATTTAGGTAAAAAACCTACCCTTGACAGGTATAAGTTAGGTAGGCATAAATAAACGTTAAAACAAAAAATCTGAAAAAGAACCCAGGAACAACTTATCAGTGGGTTATCAGTATTTTGAATCTTCATTGCTATTTTACGGATCATTAGGGTTTGCTGAAAAAATCTTATGGGTGAGGGTAGGAGACAGCAGACAACCCACCCCTAACCCCTCCCAGGAGGGGAAGACAGGAGAAAAGGGTCGGGAGCGAGGAGGTAGGAGCTAAGTTTTGTCCTTTGATTTTTCTGCCCAACTATGAGCCTAAAATACTAGTTTTTTGAGCATGAAGAGCTGAAAACCAGGCACTTTTTTCGACTCCAAAAAGGCACTTACCTTTATCTGTAAATACTTTTATATTTAATCAGCAAGCCCTAATTAAACTCATCTAACTTAGAAGGAAAGAATTAAAGCTAGTTGACAAGAAAAAACTTGACATGATACTATAATCATAATGGAGAAGGTGGGCTCATATATACTCAAATAGATTAGGCCAAAAACACCTAATTTCCCAGGTAAAGGAAAGTCTGATAACTGAAAAAATCATGCAGTCTGGAAAAATCCTGAGAAACCACTACAAAATTATTGACTCTCTGGGAAGTGGAGGATTTGGAGATACCTACTTAGGGCGTGTCATCAATTAAGGAGGTTGACAAAATGGGTATTGTATGTTC
>NZ_CEZPJD010001019.1:0-2397 GCF_983059655.1 Okeania sp. | reverse complement strand
CTGTTGCCTGTTGCCTACTTCTGCTGTAGTTAACTTTTGTTTTTTAGGATACTTCTGAGTCTGGGTAATTTTCAGTTGCCTTACTTGATTTAGTTCATGGAAACCACCACAGATCAACACCCGATCGCCCACTTGTAACTTAGTATTTCCTTGAGGCCGTCGAATAAACTTCCCTTCTCGTCGAATGGCTTGAATTTCTACCCCATACTGACGGCGTAAATTTGCTTGAGATATTTTTTTGCCCGCATAAGGACTAGACTCACCTAAAATTAACCATTGACAAGAGGTACTTTCTTTTGGTATGGCAATTTCTCCTTTTGCCAACTTATCAAAACTCTCTAACTCTGAAGGTTCTCCTACTAACAAAAGTTTATCGCCAATATCTAATATTGCCTGACCTTCTGGATAGTCAATTTCCTCTCCTTCCTCTCTACGGATAGCCATTAAGCTTACTCCTGTCAACCGTCTTAAATTAGTTTCCTCTAAACTCATCCCAGTCAGAGGAGAATTTTCTGGTAGAGAGTACCATCTGCTGTTCATATTCTGAATTGCTGCTTTTAACTCGCGAGATATTTCAGGGTCTGGAATTGGAGGGCGCAATGCTTGATAATGACTTTGACGAATTTCTTCAATTTCTTTTTGAATATCTTTTGCTGGTATACCCATCCCAACTAGCAAATGGTTAGAAAGTTCTAAACTAGCTTCAAAATTTGGTTCAACTACTTCTCTAGCTCCAAGTTGATAAAGCAACTCTATATCTTTATATCGGTTAGCTTTAACCACAATATCCAAGTCTGGGGCAAATTCTAGAGACCGCTTCAGGCAAAGTCTGGTGCTCATGGCATCTGGTATAGCGATCGCCATTGCCATTGCCCTGTCTACACCTGCTGCTTCTAAAACGTGTAAAGAGCAAACATTACCATAAAGGTAAGTAATTCCTTTTTCTCGTAACTGTTGAGCTACTCTTTCAGATTGATCAATTACCAGATAAGGGACATTATGTTCTTCTAATTGTTGTGCCAAGTTACGGCCTACCTGCCCATAACCACAGATAATTACATGATTCTGTAGAGGTAAATCTACTGCTATAGCTGTAGCAGGTTTTGTAGTTTGATAAAGATATTTTTGTAACCAGGGGAAAGTCTCAGCCCAATTTAACAATTGTGGGACTATTTTCAGGACAAAAGGTGTAATTACTAAAGTTACAGCCGTTGTACCTAATATTAATAAGTATACCCGACGAGAAACTAATCCTAATGTTTGTCCCGCACTAGCAAGCACAAAAGAAAATTCTCCTATTTGGGCTAAACCTAAACCTGCCAGAATAGCTGTTTTCAAAGGATAACCAAAAATTCTAACAATGGGAGTAACAATCAAAAATTTTCCTACTAGAACTAGAAATACCAAACCCAGGATAATTTCCAAATGATTCCATAAGAAAAATGGGTCGATTAACATCCCAACCGCTACAAAAAACAGAGCTGCAAAAATATCTCGGATCGGTTCAACATAAGTTAAGGTTTGGTCAGCATACTCCACTTCAGATACCATTAGACCTGCCACGAAAGCACCCATCTCAATGGAAAAACCCAAGTTTGCTGTAAGGAGTGCTATTCCTAAGCAGAGGGCTACTACTCCCAATAAAAATAGTTCTCGGCTCTCTGTTTTGGCTAGAAATCTGAGTAAATATGGTATTACCCACTTTCCTGCCGCTATAGCTCCCATAGCAAATAGACCTATTTGTAGAAGCGATCGCCCCACTGTAATGCCAATAATTTCTGGTGGCTGATTTAAAGCAGGTAAAACTGCTAACATTAATCCCAAGGCTAAGTCTTGGACTACCAAAATCCCTAACATTACTTGGCCATGTGATGTTGAGGCTTCATTGCGCTCCATCAAGCATTTCAATACCACCGCTGTTGATGATAGGGATAAAATTGCTCCTAAAAATATTCCTTGAGCTGGATAGGATACCCATCCGACACCTAAAGAGACTAATGTTGTGATGAGAATAGTTAGGGCAATTTGTAGTCCACCTCCACCCAAGCTTATAGCTTGAACTTTTTTCAATTCTCCTAGAGAGAATTCTACTCCTAGAGCAAATAGTAAAAAAGCCACTCCTAGTTGAGCTAAAGTTTCTACTTGAATAAGTTCTTTAATGAGACCAAATCCTGCTGGCCCCACAATCATTCCACCTACTAGATACCCTAATAAAACTGGTTGTCGTAGTAGCGATGCCAGTAGTCCTCCTGTGGCTGCGGCTGCCAGAACTAATACTAAGTCTATGATTAATCGGAAGTCTTCTTGCACAGATTTTTATTAAGAATGACAATATTGTAAAGATATATTAACTTCAAGATATAATATTTAATGTTTGATTGGTTATGTTTTAGAGGC
>NZ_CEZPJD010001018.1:0-2403 GCF_983059655.1 Okeania sp. | reverse complement strand
CGATGATGACTATGACGACGATGACTATGACGATGATGACTATGACGATGATGACTATGACGATGACGACTAATATAGGGCGTTGCTGATTCTGGGTATGATTTTGCCCCCCGAGCAAGCCAATTTTGGGGGGAATAAAACTCTAAAAGTCCCCCTTGATCCCCCTCCCGTCCCCCTTGGAAAGGGGGAAGCCAAATGTTGCTGCGCTTTTTGTTGAACGGGGGATGCGCGGGGGCTTTACCAGAACCAAACAATCGCACATTCATACTTCTATTCAGCAACGACTAATATAGAATGGCGTTGGTGATTTGAGGTACAATCTCATGTCCCGATCAGAGCGTGATAGAACTCCGTGACCTTTACGCGACCAAAAAACTTTCTCCTTCTACTCCGGTTTCTTCTTCTTTGTTCCCTCCTGACTTCCCCTCCTGGGAGCAGGGCTGTTTCAAAGTATTGTAAATTAACGATTTAGGGAAAACGAGAGATAAGGGGATTGTGGAACAGTGAAATTCACCAAAATTTGCCAATTTTGAGCGCCAATAAGCGTCCCTTTTGCTCTGACTAAAATGGTGAAAAATCAACTTTTAATCATAAGTTCAAAGCCTCCATCCCCGTGTCTCCGTGTCTGGTGTGTCCCCGTGTCAATCGAGAATGAAACAGCCCTGCCCTCCTGGGAGGGGTCAGGGGTGGGTTGACTCCTAAAGAATTAAGATGAATACCATACACGCGCTTCACCAACGCCAAAGGCTTTTAATTTCGACAATAATTTTCCTTCCTTTTTTTTTCAACAGCAATAGGTTTTTCTACTGCGAGATCGGCAAATAATTCAGCATCTTTATATTTGATTTGATCGGGATCGGCTAAAATCCTCCAACCGTCTAAATTCTTTAACTATAGTTATTCTGAATTGGTGGGACGAACAATTAAATTAGCTCTTTTATCTTTTAGTTGTGATTGTAAAACAGGGCTGAAATGATAATAGTCTAAGGATAATTTAATGACTTGATTTTGCTCGGTAATAATTTCGATATCTGTTAATTCTGATGCTAGGGCATCCCAATTTATTTGTTTTGTTTTAGTTATTGTCATTGGTATTTTTGGCATTGCTGAATTAAGGTATGAAAGTAGGTTTATAGGGAATAGGTCATTTCAGTTATCAGTTATCAGTTATCAGTACCTCTAGCTGTTTGCGGAGCATTCCGTAGGAAAGCAAGAGGCTTGAAGTACGGAATTATTTTTTTTTTATCCCCTTAAAAGGGGAGGCGCATACCCACGATTTTTCGGTAATAGGGAACAGGGAACAGGGAACAGGGAACAGTTAATATTAACAAGTAGTTCAAACCATCCAAAATACAAAATCAAAAATATAAAATTATCAAATCATACCCAGAATCACCAACGCCGTATTTTTAAAGAATAAGTAAAAAGATAGACATAAAAATATTAAATCATTTGTGATAATCTGACCATTGGATTTTTTAATAATTATGTATAATAATACTACAAAATTTAATTAATAAGTAGCGATCGCTCTTTATGCGTATTATCAGTCGGAGGACGCTGAGAATATACTGGGAAAAACATTCTAATGCTAAACCTGGGCTTTTGCTATGGTATAATAGGGTATCAGATGCAGAGTTTCAAAACTTTAATGATTTACGGCAAACCTTTCCTTCAGCAGACTTAGTTGGCAATTTTACTGTCTTCAATATTGGAGGAAATAATTATCGACTCATTACTTACATTGATTACGAATACAAAATAATTTTTATCCGCGCTGTACTAACTCACTCCGAATACGATAAGGAAAATTGGAAAAATGACGACTGGTTTCAAAACTCCTAACAATTATTATATAGAATTAATTACCAAATTTCCCCCTCGCCCCATAACTAATGAAACTGAATTAATTGCTACTCAAAATCGGATTAATTCAATTTTAGACAAAGGTTCTTTGACAAAAGACGACCGCGACTATCTAAAAATTTTAGGAATGTTAGTCTATGAATATGAGGAAGAACACGAACCAATTTCTACTATTCGTGGTGTTGAAATTCTCAAAACTTTATTAGAAGAATCTCAACTTTCTCCTCAAGATTTAGTTCCTATTTTGGGCAATGAATTTATGGTATTAGAAGTATTGAATGGCAAATGCCAACCCTCAGAAAAGCAAATTCAAGAACTAGCTAATTTTTTCCATATTTCTCCATCTTTATTGATAGATGTTGCCTAAGTCCTGAAATTTACAGCAGATTCCAAGTATATGAAGTACACATATTAATAATTGAATGTTCCCAGTGCGAGCATCTTGCTCGCGCGGGTGTACCTCACCAAGGTGGAATCCGCTGTATAAAATTATTAGGACTTACGTAAAATAATGTAATTCTGTCATTGCGAGCGAAG
>NZ_CEZPJD010001017.1:0-2407 GCF_983059655.1 Okeania sp. | reverse complement strand
ATAATGAAACTTTTTGTGTCAAGGTTGCCTTTATTTTTGTGAACAGTACGGCGACTGATAAGAAGGAAGAATAATATAGTATCCGGACAATTAGTTATCGTATAAATCAAAATTCAGAAAGACTGAGTCAGGAGTAAGGAAGGATAATAGTGGAAATTATCTGGGTATATTCCCGCATTTTATGTATGCATTGAATGGAAGTAGAGAATGCGATAACTATATAACCGGATTTTATATAAGGGCAAGAAAAAACTTAAATTTCCAGATTATTAATCCTTGGGTTGACACAAACGAGCC
The DNA here is from genome assembly GCF_983059655.1 of Okeania sp. NCBI lineage: Bacteria > Bacillati > Cyanobacteriota > Cyanophyceae > Oscillatoriales > Microcoleaceae > Okeania > Okeania sp. The sequence continues at coordinate 2,110 of NZ_CEZPJD010001017.1, read as the reverse complement.
CCAACGGACATGATATTACATCTTAAATTTGTGATTTATTACTACTTTTCATACCGAATTAAACAGACCTGATATCAGGTAGGGGAGCTGTCGGTAGGGCAATGTACAGAATGAATGGCTTCTATACCAGTTTTTAGGTCATAAATTCTCTTTTTCTCTTAGTGCGCGTTCCCTCAACAGCTTTGTCAAAGAGATATCTCCTGTAAAGTAGAAGTGTTAACCTAGTGGACTGACACACCTTAAATGGTGCATTAGAATAGCTCGCCAAAAGTTACTAATGTCAAGACAAGTGATATAGCTGCCGCTAGGCTCCGCCAACGCTAAAAATAGGTAGCCCAAAACAGCAGATTTATCAAAGTTCGGGAGTTTCATGCCCCAGGATAAAGATGTTGCAGTTTGACTCTGGCATCGTCTGTTGAGAAATGCCAAATCACCTTATTAGCAGTTTGATTGCGCTCTTGATTCCATGCTGATAATTCTTGGTGTAACTCCTCAGTAGCAGGAATGCGTCTGTCCAAACATTGTTTAGTTAAAATACTCATATCATGTTCGGTTGAATACTTATAAATAACTGTTGTGAGGAGTCAGGAGTCAGGAGGGAAGAAAGCAGAAATACATAGGAAATATTGGAGATGGGGTATTGATAATTTCAGTATTTCTTTGGTACTGTCAGTACCCAGAGTCCTTAAATTTTATTATCACTGATTATCCGTTAGCGTAGCTCCCCCTCCGGGGGAACATGATATCAGTTCGATCTCGGCCACATTTAATCAACTGCCATTACGGGGAATATGATAGATTTCTAGGCGTCTAGCTAGACGGTGGGCTTCTGGAGCAGGAAAGGTTTCTATTGTGCGTTAGTGTTGCTATACGGAAGTTAAAATCATGCATCGAGTGCTAATTGGCGAGGTTTCCTACGGCGCTTTTAAAATCCGGAAATATAGTCTATTCCAGTTAAGATTGAGACAAGGGTTTCTTACCTTGAAAGAGTTTCAGATGAAAAAGTGTTCCAGTCTTATTCAGAATGACTATAGTTCCGCACACAGCCCTCTAGAATGTAAGACACACTCAAAACAGTCAAAAATCAATCATTTTTGATTTGTAATTGTTTTAGGATTTTGTAACTAGTCAGTTATTTCCGCCATCCTGCGCTAGCTAATGTAGAAGTTCCGCTTTACATATCGCGGAATGTTAACGGAGTTATGCTTTAGCAAAATACCCCTACTGTATTATTTGAACACATTCCTTTTTGATGCATGCTATGAGTCGCGATCTAGGTGAAAACCATCATTGCTAATTATACCTTTACTTACCACCTAAATTATTCAGTATTTCTTCAGTTTAACTAAGAGTTTTGCTAGTGTAAGTCTCTGAAACATCTAATATTATATCTGAATAAGAGCGCGATATAATTCTGTTCCGCGCTCCGCGATGATGCTGACGCAACGCTTTGTGTTAACCTACATTGTGCGCTAGCAAAAGAAAAAACTTTCTTCAAAACTGCAAAAGTTGGCAGTAAAATCACATCAAAGTCTTGAAGTTTGTGTAGCATTCCGATAGTAAAACTACTCTGTTAGCGTAGCTCTTCCAGAGGAGGCAAGATGCACTAATATCAAATCCGCTTGAATAGGCAGTAGAGGAGTAATTATAGAATTATTAAAGATATTATGATATAACCGGATTCTATATAAAAACAAAACTGTTTTGTGATGCAGTTCATTTATAAGATTTCTAATTTTCAATCTCATTTTTCTCAAACAAGAATTCCAATGGGCAAATATGTAACATCCTCCATACTTCCCACAGCCTGTATAAGCTATTAGAATACGCCTTAGCAAGTCAGAAGCCAAAAGTAATAGGGATTGTACTTTATATAAAGTACACAACAAATAAGTAGTTTAAATGCACAACAGCTTACTAATTCTAATACACAAATATGCAAAACCTCCTGTTCGGCACAATATTGTGAAATTTACCAGATTTGTAAATGTTTGCGATAAAGCTCTGTGTCTAGTTAAGTCCTAAAAACTACAATCCTTCAAGACTATTTTATCGGACCAAATTGGTAGTCAGTTAAATAATATCAACTTTGCTGATCGTCAATTCATAA
>NZ_CEZPJD010001016.1:0-2409 GCF_983059655.1 Okeania sp. | reverse complement strand
ATTTTCAATTTATTTTAGCAGGTGCTAATCCTCAAGACCCTAATTATGAAGCAAAAATTCGGTCACAAATAGAGGATTCACCTCTTGCTAAATGTACAAAAATAACGGGGTTTGTTACAGGAGAAATTAAAGCGAGTTTATTACAAGTTGCTGATGTATTTGTTTTGCCTTCTTATTATGAAAATTTTGGTATCGCAGTAGCAGAGGCAATGGTGGCAGGTACACCAGTAGTTATTTCTGATGGAGTTCATATTTGTCAAGATGTAGCAGATGCAAAAGCAGGTTGGGTTGGTAGTTGTAAAATAGAGGATATGGCTATTTTAATGAAGTCAGCTTTGCAAAATGAAGCGGAAAGAAAACAACGAGGTTTGAATGCTAAAGAGTTAGCTAGAAAAAATTATAGTTGGGAAGCGATCGCTACACAAACTATTCAGGCTTATCAAGAAATTATTACCGAATAATTCATTATTCATAATTAATAATTAAATAATTTTGGTTTAAAGCCTCCCCTTTTAAGGGGAAAAAAAAGATATAGTATTTCCTTATATTGAATTCCGTAACGGTTTTAAGCAGAGGTAGTTGTCTATTATTCATTATTCATTAATGAACGTCTTCTTCAATCACTTGTTTATCTCAATCTATACTCAAATTTGATTAATATCTCATTCTATTCAATTTTTTTATCAGTAGGTATGGTGGAAAAAAACAGAATTATCTAACTAAAAGTAAACTTGCCCAAAACTATCTTCCCTTCTGCCTTCTGCCTTCTGCCTTGACATAACGATAATTTTCAACACCGACCTACTTAAATTCGGTATTAGTTAACAGTTATCAGTTCACTTTTTCCAACTCCAATAGACTATTTTTTTTGCCACTTAAACGAATTTTATATTACAGCGTTTGGGGTAGATTTGGATAGGGTGTATCGGGATAAAGAAGATGACTTCTTTTAGGCCAAGTTCGGAAGATACAGTTTCAAGAATGAAGCACTTGTATAGTGCTAATAACTATTTAGAGTTTGCTTATGGAAGTCTTTTTTAAGAGGAGTAGCCAGAATCCAGAATTCAGAATCCAGGAGGAATGAGATTCCGAGAAGAAATAGCTAGAAGAATCTTCCCTTGATTTTCTAACCCTATTTTTGCCAAAAACCCTAGATTTTTGAACTGGAACTACCTAAAAGCTGATACTCCCTTAGTACCTGCAAAGTCTGAAACCTTTGCCATTAAAAACTTTGATATTTAATCAGCAAGCCCTATTTAAACCCCCTATTTAAGAAACCCGATCGCTGACAACTGTTCGCTATTAATTGATTTAAGTTTAAATCGTCATCATCAAAAAAAATTATCTATTAACAAATTTTTGATTTTTTACAAATAGTAAATAAAATATGGTTATTTACTTTTCATAACTTTGATTATTTCTATATTTTCTAGACTTTTTTTTAGTCTCCTGATGGTTTTCTGACTTAGCTTTAAAAATTTCTGAAGCTTTCTCTACAGGCACTTCCAATATCTGACACAAACGAGTTAAAAATGTTTGTTCTTTACCAGAAAAAACTCCATCTACGAGGATTAGATCGATAGCTAATGTAAATGCTGTTTCTTTATATTCTGGATGTAGGGCATCATTGGCTATAGCAACCAAATTAGTTATGCCTTTTTCACTAAGTAAATTGAGCAATCTATTTAGCATATATGTAATCTGTTTTTCTGAATAGCTTTTAAACATTTCCATTTCCGCCAAAAGTACTATCACTCTTTCTGTTTCTTCATCTAAAAGATAACCATCTGAGGCAATAGCAGATACTGCAATAGCAGCTATTGCTTCTTGTTGTGAGAATGCCGTTCGATTTGGATTATAAACTCCAAGAACCTTATTTAATAAACTCATGTTAGGCTTTGCCTCCCAATTTATTGCTTGTTTATTTCTTTACTATTTTATCTTGTATAACAGCTTTTAATAGTTTATTGGTTCTATCACAGGATTTTTTTTTTGTCAACTAGACTATCATGAGACTATTTTGACAAATTGATAATTAATTAAGAGTATCAAAGTTGTACTGAAAGTCTGAATAAAAATCTAAGTTGATTGAGATATTAAGAAGGATATTTTGAATAGGGAACAGGGAATAAGGAATAGGGAATAGGGAATAGGAAAGAAATAAATATTAAGTGTACATGATATCATGTCCATTGGTATCGTTTGTGTATAAAGTCGGGGAAATATCTAGCGCCATATAAGGTTTTTACTTCTCTTAAAGCTTCTTCCTTCTTCCTTACCTTCTCTATACAATACCGATGCTATCGGACATGATATGAGTCTAATAAATGCTATATCATTTCCGCATAATTAGCGCTTGCTGATTAAACCTAAATGTCTTTACTGATATTGGTTTTAGCCTTTTTGGGT
>NZ_CEZPJD010001015.1:0-2410 GCF_983059655.1 Okeania sp. | reverse complement strand
GTGTTGACTTACAAATTTTGGCAAGGATGAGAGGAAAAAGAAAGTTAAAAGATGAGTAGATGTTAATAATTAATCATTAATAATTAATTAGTAGGTAAGCGTTAAAATTTATTGTTAGATGAAGGAAGAAGGCAGAGAGTGGAAGGCAAAAGGGAAGAGCTTTTAGAGCTACTTTATTTTTTGTTACATACTTACTTTATTTTCAAAAGTCCAGTTAATTAATTAATAATTACCTCTCCAAACCTTAATTATTCGGTAAACGGTCAGCTATTAGCTATTAGCTATTTTTCTCAGAGTTACATTACACTATTTTCTATATAGCAGTCGAAGGAAAGATTAGGACATATCAAAAACTTAAAACTCAGATAATGCAAGCTTTTTCCTTCTTCCTTCTGCTATACACATTAAATTTGAATTATCCATAAAAAAAACAATGCTACCAACAGTTTTAATTACTGGTGCTTCTCAAGGTTGTGGCAAAGCAACAGCACTTTTATTTGCTAGAAAAGGATATAACATTGTCTTAGCTGCTAGAACATTAGATAAATTAGTAGAAACAGCTAATGAAGTTAGGGCAAATGGTAATTCTGCCTTGGCTATTCCTACTGATGTTACTGATGCTAAACAAGTGGAATATTTAGTGCAAAAAGCAATAGATTTTTATGGCAAAATCGATGTATTAGTTAATAATGCTGGTATTTGTTTGACTGGTGCAATGGAACATACAACATTAGAAGATTTTCAACAATTAATGAATGTCAATTTTTTCGGTTATGTGAATACAATAAAAGCTTTATTACCCCATTTTTTGTCAAAAAAATCTGGCACAATTGTTAATGTTGGTTCTATTGGTGGAAAAATGCCTTTGCCACAAATGACCGCTTATTGTGCTAGTAAATATGCAGTTACCGGATTAACTGATACTTTACGTTTAGAATTACAGTCAAAAGGAATTAATGTTATTTCTGTGCATCCAGGAGTTATTAATAGCGATTTTATGGAAAGAGCGCAGTTTCGGGGTGGAGATAATTCAGAAATAGAAAGTAGTCATCAACAAATGAATTCTGTTTTAACATCTAATTTTGTTAGTCAACCAAAAGATATTGCTGAAGCTATTTGGAATGCTGTGAAAAATAATCAGTCTGAAGTAGTAGTAGGTCCAGCTGTTTTGGCAACAGAAACTTATCGATTATTTCCTGGTTTAGTTCAGTTTATGATGGGAAAAGTTTAGGATAATTCATGATGAAGTACTTTAGCGATTAAGGTTTAGTCCGGGGACTTTAACAGTAACTTTTATTCTTTCTCAATTTCTCAATTATTTTCACCGAAAAATTAAGGTATAAAGCCTCTCCATTCATGGAGAAGTAATTCTAAATTATAAATTCTTGAACTTCCTCAAAATTAATAGCTGATAGCTGACGGCTTAATGCTTACTAAATCTATTTCTTCAAACAACATTTAAAATGCCTAGATATCAAGATATATATCCATCCGAACCCCTGATACAAAGCCTCGATTTAGTACGTCCATTAGCAGCAGATTTACTTACTCTAGAATATTTTGAAGCTGAACCTGCTTCGATGCCTATAAATAAGTACGAACAACATCATATTATTATCAATTTAAAAGAAGAACCTCATAGAGTAGAAAATTGGCGCAATGGAGAACATCGAGATTTTATTTATCACAAAAACGAAATAATTGTTACTCCTGCCGGTGTAGAAAGTGGCTGGCAATGGCACGTTCAAAGTAAGTGTATTATTATTACTCTCGAACCTATTAAATTTGAAAGATTTGCTCAAACAGAATTAGGAATTTTACTTTCCGAGCAGCAATTAAAAGATTTACCACAATTTTTAGATGAAGATATTACTCAGTCGGGAATCCAACTTTTAGAAGCTTTAAAATGCAAACTCGGCTCCCAAATAATGTTTGAATCTTTTGCTCGTATATTTCTGACTAAACTAATTCTAAAATATGGCTTACAAGCAGAAGAATATGAGTTTTCTAAAAGCTTCACTGCTAAACAATATAAACAAGTATTAGATTACATTGCTCTTAATTATGGCAATAATATCTTACTAGAAGATATGGCAGCAAAAGCCAGTATTAGTCCTTCACATTTTTCCCGTTTGTTTAAACAAACTATTGGTCAAAGTCCCTATCAATTCTTAATGGCTTACCGTATCGAACAAGCAAAAAAAATGCTCGATAATCCTAATAAATTGATGGCTGATATTGCTTTTGCCTGTGGCTTTTCCGACCAAGCTCATTTCTCCCGCGTGTTTAAAAAAATAGAAGGTTTAACCCCCAAACAATATCGAAAAAAATAATTTTTATGTAATGATGTGTTAGTTAAAAAAGTTTAAATTTTGTAATGGATTTATAAATAATGCCTACTCCGATATAC
>NZ_CEZPJD010001014.1:0-2416 GCF_983059655.1 Okeania sp. | reverse complement strand
ACCTAATTCTTGAGCTGCGCTAAGAGTTGTATTTGCTGGCGGTGGGGGATCGCCAACGGGGTCTGGTTCTGGTGTATCTGTTCCTTCAATATCATAAGCATACCAACCCGGTCCTTCATAGGTAAATGTAGGAAAGTTTTCTATCACGTTATCCCTATTTTCCTCTGTCCCAGTATAAAAGTGGACGGGTGTACCTGTCTGTATTGAAGCGCCTTCATTAAAAAAGCGATACACGGGAACAGCTTCAGATGGTGGAGTTTCGGGCGAAAAAGCATAGAAAGCAATACCATCGTTTTGCAACACTGGGAAGTTGTTAGTAATTACATCCGGACTTTGCAAAGTATAAAAAAATGTGCCCGTAGTCTCATTTTCAAAACGGTAAACTGGCTGCGCTCCAGGTACAGAGGCAAATGGTGCTTCAAACTCTACGCCTTCGTATCGATATCTAGTCGTATCTGCTAGACTCTGTTCAAATTCTGCCTGGTCTGCTGTGAAAAAGTGGGCTTGGGTTTGTCTGTCCCAAAATCTGTGAACGTCTTCTGCATTTGGGTTAGTGGCAGAAGCTTCTCGCATAAAAATTTCTGCTCCATCAGCACTACTACCAGTAAGAATATCTATTTCTTCATCCGTAGAATCATCTGTCAGTTCGGTTGCTTTTGCATTATTAACAACAGAATAATCCTCGACTGTGGGCATTAATCCTTCTATATTTATGTAGGGATTTTCTACACTAAATTCTGTACCACCAGGAAATCTATTGGCCAATTCTATGCCATTTATTGCTGTCATAGCTAGGTCGGTAGATGTTGGCAAAAGACTATTTGCTTCGGGTTCCACAAGATTAAACATAGCAATAACCTCCAAAAATACTTCTAATTTTTTCTAGGATTAGTATTGAAAAGAATCATCTAATTTTTATAAGATTTGATTCTTTTTTATAACTATCATTTTGACATTTTCATTATTGAATTAAAATCCATAAAATTCACCTGTTTTTATTACCTAGTAAACTTTATTTATTCCATAAATTTCATAACAGTTTGCTCTCAAGCCTAGTCACAAAATTTTTGTCATTGTGTTTTCAAGATAAGGAAACCATAATAGCTATCTATCAAAAAGCTAATAGTAACTTTTAGAAATTACAATCTTGAGTTTCTGATTTGAGAACTATTAACTATTTATTGGTAACTTTTCAGATGCTTACGGATAATTTTTATTCTCGATTATTTTCTCCCATAAATTGAGTTTTGTCTAATCAATAATGTCTGGTTTAGTCATAAATAGTAAATTTTTTTTGCACTAATTTAGTATTAAACTGTGGGGTTTAGTTGCTTTAGTAGGAAAAAGTGTGATACAGTCAGATGAAACATAATAAAGCTACATTTTTACCTGTAGATATGAATGTTCAGACATTAGTTGAATTAACGGATAGGTTAGTGTTCGCAAAAACGGGGAAACACTTAGATTCTCTTCAGAGAAAAGTATTAAAAAGCACTTTGTTAGGTAAGAAATACCCGGAAATAGCTGAGGATAGTCATCGCAAGTACAATCATGTGAAACAGGTGGGTAGTGATTTATGGCAACTTTTAGAGGAGGTTTTAAAAGAGGATGATATTAAACAATCTAATGTTCGTTCTATTTTAGAAAAATGGCAGTTTTCACAGATTTCAAATTTTGGCGAATGTATGCAAGTTGGTAACATTAATATCTGTGAAGAAAACAGACAATTTTTAACACCTAAAAATAAACATTCTCCCACTTTCGCTAACCAAAATTCAAACAACACTAACCCAGAAAATAATTATGATTTATCTGAAGCTCCAGATTTATATTCTCTGTGCGATCGCCACACTGAACTTACCACCCTCAAACAATGGATACTACAAAACCACACCCGCATCATCACCATATTAGGATTAGCTGGCATTGGCAAAAGCGTACTTGCCCTACAATTAATTCCACAAATAAAAGATAAATTTGATTATATAATCTGGCGCAATATTGATAACTACTCCACTTTAGAATCTCTGCAAACAAGCATTATTAATTTTTTATCTCCACCTGATTCTTATTCCCAAAAAACAGCAGATTTTTCTCCTGCCAAAACTACCAATAATCAATTAATACATTACCTCCGTAAATATCGTTGCTTGCTAATTTTTGACAACCTACAAGAAATTTTTGCCCGTGGAGAATTAGCAGGCACTTACCTGCCAGACCATGAAAATTATGGCAAACTTTTTAAACAAATAGCTACATCATCCCACCAAAGTTGTTTATTACTCCTGAGTCGGGAAGAACCAAAAATAGAGCTAGGAAATCATTACTGTCATACTTTAAAAATTCATGGTTTTTTGGAGGCGTGCAAAATGCTTTTACAAGAGAGAAATTTAACAGATGAAGATAGATGGTTAGA
>NZ_CEZPJD010001013.1:0-2425 GCF_983059655.1 Okeania sp. | reverse complement strand
TGTAAATCTAACATTAATTTAGAAATAGTTTCTGGGTTGCCCTTGCGATAATAACCAGCATTTAGTTCCGCAATTTTTTCCAAAACATCAGGATTAAACTCTCCTTCTTTACCATATCCAACTGTGAATAAAGCAATTCTCTGGTCGGAGTTAAAACCACTTTTTTGTAATTCATTTTTTAACTGATTTAACTTAATTTGAGAACCAGAATCTTCCCCATCAGTTAAAATTAATATGGCATTAATAGCCTGATTTCTAAGATTTTGCTGTAACCAGTTACGAGCATAAAGGGTAGCATCATATAACTTTGTCCCACCTTCAGCTTTCAAATTACTAATAAATTGTAGACCGCGATCGCGTCCTTCTGGAGTTCCATCAACTACCACTGGAGGCCGAATCATACTATCAAAATCAATCAGAGCAATTTGGTTATTAGGCCCTAGAGTATTAATATAAGTTTGTAAAGTATTCTGAACAGCAGGTAATTTCGCCCCCTGCATCGAACCTGAAGAGTCAACTAATACTACGACTAACGAAGGCTTTTTGGCATATACCTGCCAAGATTTTAACATCGCCTCTACTACCTCTGGTTTTGGTGGACGGTAGGAGTCATATTTAGCATTAGGATTAACTCCAAAAGCAGGACTAATCTTCGTACCGAGGGGAATACCAGGTACAGCAGGGCGTAATCCTAAATCAGTAGCAATTTTTTGGACTTCTGGCGATCGTAAATATGCAATAATTTCTGTAGCAGCAGCTTTTTCTACCTCGCTTACCCATGGCGCACTAGCTACAATTGCTCTCATATTAGAAGTAAAAGTTGCTTGGGGATAAACTGCCCTGTATTTTGGTTGCCCTGGTTGGCGATGGGTATTAGCAGCAATTACCGAAGACTCATAAACTGAACCAATAGATGCCCAAAATGGCCCATTTTTGACCATTGATTTCGCGAGGGAACTGGTTGACTTACCGTAGCGAGTAATTTTACTTTGAATTTGTTGTACCCGATCTTGATAGCGCGTTACATCTGCCACTGTGATATTTTCTGGTCGCTTGCCAGATACTGATGCAAATTGAGAGACAAGAGTTTGTAAACCTGAATTGGAGCGAGTGGGAGCAGTGTGAACGTAATAAATAGAAGTTGGTGGTGCAGAAGAGTTGATATCGCGATGAGTTTTTGCTGTCACTAGAGGTTTAAATAAATCATCAACATTTTCGATGGCGTTGGCAATGTCTTCTTGTGCCATAAACACCATCGGACTATTTGTTAACATTGGTGCATCTGTAATTTCTGGAATATAGTTTTGCCCAGGAAATAATTGTTCCATTCGATACTTCAATTGAGCATGATATATCTCACCATCCACAGAAATAATTGTGGGAAATTCAGGTGCATCAGCAGATAATATTCCGGTTTGAAATTGTTCTGCAAAAGACATGACTGTGGTAACGACATCCCCACTACCTTTAGCATCACAACTTATATAATAAGAAGTACCATCATTCAGTTTTGGTTGTTGTTGATTGAAACCTTCTGCTGCTCGTTCGCAAAAGTCTCCTAAAGCACTTCCCATTAATAGTTTAATTTCTAGACCTTGATTTTTTGTGGTGGTGGTATTTTCTGGTGTTGCACAAGCAGTTAACAGCATTAAGAGATAAATGCTCAGATATTTAATTTTTTGATTCTTTTTAGTAATCATAATTGGTGAATTTATGTTATCGATACTAAACTAAGTATTAAAAATAGGTTTAACAAGATGCCCCACTACCAACATCTTAGCGTTAATATTTGTACCTCTTATGCGAGGAATCTACTGTAAGCTATACTGAGTGCCTAAGAGCAGCAATAATTACAAAAATCAAAAGACTTTACAGGAAATGTCTCTTTGACGAATAGGTTAAAATTATTATATATTATCGCTTTTACCTACTTTTCTCAGAGAAACTATATTGAAAAGTTTTACAGAGAAGCCAAAGGATGGTTAGGTTTATGCATAGTATCAAATTAGAAATAAAACCAGTCTCATACATCATTTTATTTTGGTTTTTGTTGTCTATACTTTCATTATTTATCAACAATTAATAGGAGGGTGAAGAAAAGGTTATGCTCTTAAGCCTTTGACAAATTTCACTGAAACTTTGGAGGCATTGATCACAGGTATTTCTTACAACTTTTTTTGTTGGTTGCAAGAGCATCAAGACGTTTTTGTCGAGCATAAAGCGAGTCTAGGATTTGTGTGGGGATAGACTCAGGTATCATCTCTTGGAGATAAGACATTGAGGTTATTTTGTTTGACTTTTTTCCTAAAATCCAGTTACTAGATAACAAAACTGTCACTTAAGTAATATTGATTAACATCCGAAGAAAATTATGGATTTATTTGAAGCTGTTAAAAAGCAAGATATTTCAAGAATTAGAAAAATT
>NZ_CEZPJD010001012.1:0-2426 GCF_983059655.1 Okeania sp. | reverse complement strand
GGGATGGAGGATAAGAGTGCCGCGATCAAATTTGATAGTTGGTGTTCGGTACATTGATTTAAAAATAACCTTGATTTGACATACTCCCGACGCTGCTCTACGAGACAGCGCGGGATTCTTCAGTCAAAGAAACCCTGACCGCAGTTTTAACAGAGGTGATGTCCTCCCCTTGTGTTGATAACAAACCTATCTTCTGTATTAGAAGAGCTGAATTGTAATCTCTGTCTAGTTCTTGTCCACAATTACTGCAAGAATGCCAACGCTCAGATAAGCTTTTAGAGACTTTACTCAAGCATTCCCAACAATGTTGAGACGTGCCTTTGGGGTCTACTTTGATAATTCTTTTGCCAAGTTTCCAGGCTACATACTCTAGAACCTGAATAAACTGGCCTAATGCTGCATCTTGCAAAGACTTATTTAGCCTTGACTTGGCTGACTGACCGTTTGGTAAGAACTGACCATTATCACCTAATTTAGCTTTGCAACGTCGAACTAAATTAGCTATCTGTAAGTCTTCGATGAAAATAACACTTACATCTGAAAACAGATGATAAGCTAATTTGAATTGCCAGTCTAACCTTTGTCTAGCCACCAATTTATGGAGTTTAGCTATTTTGTGCTTGAGGATATTCCAAGGCTTTGAATGTTTTTGTTTCTTAGTCAATCTCACCTGAAGTTTAGATAAACGATGTTCAGATTTCCTGAAAAATTTAGGAACTTCTATAAATTCTCCATCACTGGTAACAGCATAGTGCAACAGTCCTAAATCAATACCTTTTGAGTTTTGTTCGGTGGGTTGAATTTCTACAACCTCGCAAGGTACAGCCTTATCTTCTATCGTGAAGCTAATGTACCACCCGTCAACTTCACGAATCACTGTACCTGTCTTAACCTTGAATCCTACTGGTATTGGGCGATTGTAGACAAAAGGGACTAAACCAATCTTTGGTAGATTGACACAAAAGCGACCGTTAGTATTTTTGACAATATGGGTATTTGACAACTGAGGATAACTGAAAGAATTATAATAATGCTGACCTTTGAATTTAGGTCTGCCACTCCTTTTACCGTTTTTATCGGGCTTGGTAAAGTTATCCATTGTTGTTTGTACTCTTTGGATAACATCTTGTAAAACCTGGGAGTGGATAGACTTATATTCAGGGAATAGTTTTTTAGTTTGTGCTAAGTCTGCTAGTTGAACAGTTTCCCACAAAACATAACCATTGGCTATATTCGGATGTTGATCCCCTTTCTTGGTTATCGGATTACCATTACTGTCCTTTTTCCTACCGTCGCGTGTTTGTATTCTAAACTCTGGAATGTTTTGATAAATTCGTTCTACTGGTACTACTGAAACATTAAGTGGACAAGCGTTTACTGGTGTGCGCGTTGCTTCAAACCAATTCAGCCTTTGAGCTAAACGGTAATTGTATTGCTTTCTGGCTAATTCCAACCAATTAGCTAGAATTACCCCTTGCCTTTTATGTGGTTTGAGCTTGTACTTGTATTTCAGTAGCATTGTAGTCTCGACCTTTGTATCTACATTAGCTATTATATCAAAAATCAGGACAAACCACACACATACTGATGATATTTTCTGACAGCTTCCTCTCATCTATCTCGATCAGCATTAGGTAAACGAGGATTATTTAAACAAGCTATTAACTTTGAATAGTGTGGTTGTGGAAATTCAGGCATAATTTTATTTTTTATTGTATTCTTGGTTTAAATTGTTTGAGATTTTTCAATATTTGGAGGTACAGCTCTCACAGGTATCTTGCCTGTGTTACAAAGATTTTATCATTGGAATCTACTGTAAATTTAATTTTGGTGTTCTCTCTAGATATGGAACTTTTCGGATAGAATTTTCTAACGAATTATAATTTTGGCTTGAAACTACAGATATACCATTTTTTAAAGCATTCATTGCAACTTCTCTCGCTACAGTATCTATAAATTCTATTGTTAATTCTGGTTTTAAATTGTAGAAGTTAATCAAATCTTCTCTAATAATTTTCCCAAACTTATTTTTAAATGTGCGCTTTTGCCTTAAAACTTTCCTATATAAACCAGACTCAATAGCAATCTTCTCAATAATATCAGCATTATAAAAAGGAACTCCAAGTACATTTGATTCATAGCCAACAACAAAAACAAGACGTGCATCTTTTTTACATACTCTGGAAAGCTCTTTTAAAGTGTCTGCTATATCCAAACAATACTGAACTACAGTATAAAAACGATTTCCTCTATTTGCCCTGTTAGAACCAATCTCTGATTTGGCGATTTTAAGCAAATCCCATCCTAGAAGTTCGGCAGATTCTCTATAGTTTTGATGATAATTAAAGACATTAATATAAGGTGGTGAAGTGTAAGCATTCAGCCGTCAGCTATCAGCGCTTCAGCGCTTCAGCGCTTCAGCTATT
>NZ_CEZPJD010001011.1:0-2432 GCF_983059655.1 Okeania sp. | reverse complement strand
TCCTGATCCCTGGTTCTTACTCTAGACTCCTGACTCCTGAATCCCGACTTCTGACTTTTCATTAATATCTACTACTATTCAACAATACCAATAAATCTGTCAAATTAAATCCCTCAAATTTGATGATTGAGAAAGGTCGTAAATCGCTAAAATGAAATATAATTCTGAAAATTTTTGATAATTATGAGTGTAGTTAGCCAAGTTATTCTCAAAGCAGACGATGAATTACGTTACCCCAGTAGTGGGGAACTTCAAGCCATAAATACTTTTTTAAAAACAGGCGAGCAGCGTGTGCGTATTGCTACCCTACTTTCTGAAAATGAGAAAAAAATTGTGGACAAAGCTAGTCAAGAGTTGTGGCGCAGGCGTCCAGATTTTATTGCCCCTGGCGGTAATGCTTTTGGTCAACGAGAGCGTGCTTTGTGCCTCCGGGATTATGGTTGGTACTTGCGTTTGATTACTTATGGAGTATTAGCTGGTGATAAAGATCCAATTGAAAGCATTGGTTTGATTGGTGTTCGGGAAATGTACAACTCATTGGGTGTACCTGTTCCTGGAATGGTAGAGTCAATCCGTTGTTTGAAGGAAGCTTCTCTTGCTTTACTCGATGATGAAGATGTTCAGGAAGCTGCTCCTTACTTTGACTACATCATTCAGGCCATGTCCTAAGTTTTTTTGTTTTTTGTAGCATGACTCCCCATCTAAGGAATTCTTGGATGGGTTCAATTTTTATAGTAGAAATCTCCTCCAAAAGAGGGAGTAGAGGGAGAGAATTGATAACTTCTATTAGCAAACTGTTACATTTTCCCTATCCATTATTTCTAAACTTCAGTCCTTTCTTCTTCCTTCCCTCTTCCCTCTTCCTTCTTCCTTCTTCAAATTACACCACCAGCGATCGCCACTAAGATGAATACCCCAAAAGCTAATCTATACCAAACAAATATCCATGTATCTTGAGTTTGTAAGTATCTAATCAACCAAGCAATTGCTACATAAGAAAAAATTATTGCAGATATAATTCCAGCAATAGTAGGCATTAAACCAACCCCTCCAAACCCCTCATCTAATAGAGTCTTAAGTTCAACTAAACCTGCTAAAGTAATTGCTGGAAGACCCAATAAAAAAGAAAATTTTGCTGCTGTAGCCCTTTCTAACCCCATAAATAGGCCACCTGTAATGGTTGAGCCAGAGCGAGATACTCCCGGGACTAATGCCAATGCTTGAGCTAATCCCATGAGTATTCCATCTTTAATATCTAGTTGCTCAAAATTACGTTTTCGACTACCAATTCTCTCTGCTATTCCTAATAATAAAGCCATAACTATTGAAGCAATAGCGATCGCCATTGTACTGCGCAAGGGCGAGTTATCAAAATCTGGAAGAAATATTTTGATTAATAACCCAAAAAATATTATTGGTATGCTTCCCAGTGCTATTCCAACTGCCATGCGGAAATCTGGAGACTGATAATCGGATGTCACCATAGATTTATATGCACCAAGGGCAATCTTTGTCAAGTCCTGCCAAAAATACCAAACAACTGAAAAAATACTGCCCAATTGAATTACAGCGGTGAAAGCCACACCAGGGTCTCCCCAACCCAGGGCCACAGGGACAATTTTGAGGTGAGCCGTACTACTAATGGGTAAAAATTCTGTTAACCCTTGTACCATCCCTAGAATAACTGCTTGAAAAATATTCATCAAGCACCTCCGTGAAGACCCGCATTGTGTGCTTTGGCATCAACATCGGGAGAGAACAGCGGATATTTTCTAGAGGTTAATTTCCCTGAAATATCCAATTGATTAAACATAAGCGTAGCCATCCTTTTTGTGAATAGGTTGACAATATTTGTGGCTAATTTCTTGCACTAAACCATTCTTGGTGTTGATGTTGAAACTACCTGTAGTGCCTACAGCAACTCTCCCTACATAGACACTTTGTTTCTTACCTGTAGTCACAATAGCTTTGACTATATCCCCTGTTTGATATCCTTTAATAAATTTGAACCTGGGGACGTAACGAACTGGAAATCCATACTTGTTAGTACGACATATCTGGCGTGAGCCATGTCCTGTAGCAGTGACAATTAGAGTTTTTTTCACTTCCTTGATAATTAGCTGATCGGGAGTAGAAGTACTTACACAAGCTGCATCTAACCAATGAGTCTTAGACAGGTTTTGACTACACTTATTGAATCTAAAGTAGGAAAGGTTAACTCTTGAGTCTGGTCAACTAGAGCTTAAAAAAGCCCACGCTATATTCCTTGAGAATTAGCGCTGGGTTGTTGACTTGTGAGAGCTGCTCGGAGGTGGAAGCGGATTCCAAAAAATGATTGGCCTACTTTTTCTACAGAGATAAAAATTAGGGCGCTGACAATGACAGAAATAAGAATTTCATCAAATATAGCGCTGTGCGCAGGCAACAGGCAA
>NZ_CEZPJD010001010.1:0-2435 GCF_983059655.1 Okeania sp. | reverse complement strand
GTATATCGGAGTAGGCATTATTTATAAATCCATTACAAAATTTAAACTTTTTTAATTAACATATCATTACAGAAAAATTATTTTGGTCGATATTGTTTGGGGGTTAAACCTTCTATCTTTTTAAACACGCGTGAGAAATGATCTTGGTCGGAAAAGCCACAGGTAAAAGCAATATCAGCCATTAATTTATTAGGATTATCGATCATTTTTTTTGCTTGTTCGATACGGTAAGCCATCAATAATTGATAGGGACTTTGACCAATAGTTTGTTTAAATAAATGAGAGAAATGTGAAGGACTAAGACTGGCTTTTGCTGCCATATCTTCTAGTAAAATATTATTGCCATAATTAAGGGAAATGTAATCTAATACTTATTTGTATTGTTTGGCAGTGAAGCTTTTAGAAAATTCATATTCTTCTACTTGTAAGCCGTATTTTAGAATTAGTTTAGTCAGAAATATACGAGCAAAAGATTCAAACATTATTTGGGAGCCGAGTTTGCATTTTAAAGCTTCTAAAAGTTGGATTCCCGACTGAGTAATATCTTCATCTAAAAATTGTGGTAAATCTTTTAATTGCTGCTCGGAAAGTAAAATTCCTAATTCTGTTTGAGCAAATCTTTCAAATTTAATAGGTTCGAGAGTAATAATAATACACTTACTTTGAACGTGCCATTGCCAGCCACTTTCTACACCGGCAGGAGTAACAATTATTTCGTTTTTGTGATAAATAAAATCTCGATGTTCTCCATTGCGCCAATTTTCTACTCTATGAGGTTCTTCTTTTAAATTGATAGTAATATGATGTTGTTCGTACTTATTTATAGGCATCGAAGCAGGTTCGGCTTCAAAATATTCTAGAGTAAGTCATTTCAGTTATCAGTTATCAGTTATCAGTTATTAGTACCTCTGCAATAAGGAGGCTTGAAATAAGGAATATTCTCTTTTCTCTTGGTTGATTGGATATGGCGAGGAAACCTCGCCATCCGGAGACCGCTTTTTATTCCCTTAAAAGGGGAGGCTTTAGACCAGATATTTCTCGGTAAATCTGCTGCTAATGGACGTACTAAATCAAGGCTTTGTATCAGTGGTTCGGATGGATATATGTCTTGATATTTAGGCATTTTAAATTTTGCTTGAAGAAATAAATTTAGTAAGCATTAACCCGTCAGCTATCAGCTATTAATTTTGGGGAAGTTCAAGAATTTAGAATTTATAATTTAGAATTACTTCTCCATGAATTGGAAAGGCTTTATACCTTAATTTTTCGGTAAAAATAATTGAGAAATTGAGACAGAATAAAAGTTACTGTTAAAGTCTCCGGACTAAACCTTAATCGCTAAACTACTTCATCATAAATTATCCTAAATTTTTCCCATCATAAACTGAACTAAACCAGGGAATAATCGATAAGTTTCTGTTGCAAAAACAGCCGGACCTACTACTACTTCAGAATTATTATTTTTCACAGCATTCCAGATAGCTTCAGCAATATCTTTTGGCTGACTAACAAAATTAGATTTTAAAACAGAATTCATTTGTTGACGACTACTTTCTACTTCATAATTATCCCCACCACGAAACTGCGCCCTTTCCATAAAATCGCTATTAATAACCCCTGGATGTACAGAAATAACATTAATTCCTTTTGACTGTAATTCTAAACGTAAAGTATCAGTTAATCCGGTAACTGCATATTTACTAGCACAATAAGCGGTCATTTGTGGCAAAGGCATTTTTCCACCAATAGAACCAACATTAACAATTGTGCCAGATTTTTTTGACAAAAAATGGGGTAATAAAGCTTTTATTGTATTCACATAACCGAAAAAATTGACATTCATTAATTGTTGAAAATCTTCTAATGTTGTATGTTCCATTGCACCAGTCAAACAAATACCAGCATTATTAACTAATACATCGATTTTGCCATAAAAATCTATTGCTTTTTGCACTAAATATTCCACTTGTTTAGCATCAGTAACATCAGTAGGAATAGCCAAGGCAGAATTACCATTTGCCCTAACTTCATTAGCTGTTTCTACTAATTTATCTAATGTTCTAGCAGCTAAGACAATGTTATATCCTTTTCTAGCAAATAAAAGTGCTGTTGCTTTGCCACAACCTTGAGAAGCACCAGTAATTAAAACTGTTGGTAGCATTGTTTTTTTTATGGATAATTCAAATTTAATGTGTATAGCAGAAGGAAGAAGGAAAAAGCTTGCATTATCTGAGTTTTAAGTTTTTGATATGTCCTAATCTTTCCTTCGACTGCTATATAGAAAATAGTCTAATGTAACTCTAAAAAAAATGGCTGATAGCTAATAGCTGAATGCTGAATGCTTACCCACCTACAACCTAAAACCTTCTTCAACATCTAATCATCTTTTAACTTTCTTTTTCCTCTCATCCTTGCCAAAATTTGTAAGTCAACAC
>NZ_CEZPJD010001009.1:0-2448 GCF_983059655.1 Okeania sp. | reverse complement strand
ATCGATATGGGAAGCATTTCCAGAGAGATAAAACCCGAAGAAAACGATGATGACTTAAACTTCCGTAAAGCAGCTAAAGATGCTCTAGTAGTGGCCATACACCCTAGCGTAACAGGAGTAACAGACCTCACTACCGAACAGCTAAAAGCTATTTACAGTGGTAGTTTTACCAATTGGAAGCAATTGGGAGGACCTGATAGTGAGATACTGTTACTCGATCGCCCAGAAGATGAATCTGCTAAACGGCTTCTACGAGAACATTATCTCGGTCAAAATTTGCCAAGTTCCCCAAACGCCATTGTACTTCGCAAAGAAGGCGAACTAATCGAAACCCTGGAAAGCACCCCTAACAGCATAGGTGCATTTTCCTTAGCTTACGCCATTTCTCACAACTTACCTGTAAATCGTCTCCAGCTAAATGGAATTGCACCCACACCAGAAAACTTGAATACAGGTAAATATCCAATGGCACGTACCATAGGAATTGTCTGGAGTAAAGATGTTTCAGAAGCTACTCAAGCATTTGTGAATTATATTTTCAGTCAACCAGGGACCAGTGCTTTAGAAAAATCTGGCTTTGCTGCTTTATAAAACTGATACAAAGCGTCACATAACGTGACAAATTGATGTTTACTTCCTGCTTCTTGTGAGGCCGTCGGCGGTTACTCATCCACAGGCATTGACGGTCAAGCTAACCGCATTTTTACACTTTATACTTACATTTAAGTCTTTGTCAATCAACATCAGAAAAAAATCCTCAAACCCTTGCTGCGCCGTTCCTAGTAGGGAGTGGGATTTCTGGAGAGGTCTATGTCTATTATAGATAGACTGCCAGAAATGTTTAAGCAGCGATTAGTGCAGAAGATACAAATTTCACCCTTGTTACTACTTGCGTGTGAGAACTAGCGTATTATGTCGCGCTCCGTATCGCAAATTGTTAACTAAGTCGAAACTCCTATCATTCAAGCAAAAGAATCGGAAAGAAAATGAGAATCTGTAACAATTATGGAAAGCTACCTGTTTCGATCAAGCTATTGTCTCCTATCTTAATTGTCTTCCTTACTCTATGGACAGCTGGAACATTAGCATTTGGTTATTATTCTAAAAATAGCTTAGAGCGGACTATGCGCCAGGAGATAGAAGACCTAACTATCTTACTCCAACAAGATTTGCAGCAAAAGCAAAGATTAATTAGTTTGAAGACCCGCTGGATAAGTCAAGAAAATAGTGTAATTCAAGCAGTGGCTGCAGGCGATCGTGCCTTATTACTTCGCACAATATTACCGATCCAATCAGCTTTAGAATTGGATTTGATTAGAATAGTTGATACAAATAATCAGTTCCTAATTTCTTCCCACCAGCGATCCTTAGATGAAGTTAAATTTCAAGATGCCACGATCACCTCTATAAGTAAAACCGGGGTGGAAATATCCGGCATTCTTCTAGCAGAAAATTCAGCTCCACCTACCCTAGCTAGTTTCATCTCAATTAAATCCTCCGAAAAAATTCTCGGCACCTTAATTACGGCGGTTGCCATTGACGATGTTCTCCTCCAGCAAATTCGTGGGTTAACATCCATGATTCTGATTGCCTACCGAGGCGATCAAGTAACTGCCTCTACCCTCTCTCTAGATAACTATCAACTATGGCAATTCCCCCCACCCAATACCCCACCTAGTCGAATAGAAATAGCAGACAAAACTTATCTGAGTAAAGTAGTTGAACTTCCTAGTCTCGATCAGGGGACACTCAAAATTGCTGTACTTAAATCTATCGCAGAAACAGAGAAAGCACAGCAACAGTTGTGGTTGATTGTTGGGTGTTTTGGTTTACTAGGAGGTTTTCTGTTTGCTGGAGTCATCATTACAGGATTAGGTGTAACGCAAAGGTTGAGCCGTCGCATTCACAACCTAACTCAAGCAACCAAACAATTAGCTCATGGAAACTTAACGACTCTGATTCCAGTTGATACAAAAGATGAAGTTGGGGAGTTAGCTGAGGAATTCAATAAAATGGCAAAGCAGCTTGATGCCCACGATCGCCAACTGCATCAACAAATGCAGCAACTCAGTAATACCCTTGAAGAATTACATTACACTCAAGATCAATTAATTCAACAAGAAAAAATGGCTGCTCTAGGACAACTAATCGCTGGAATTGCCCATGAAATCAATAATCCCCTCGGCGCAATTCAAGCCTCAGCCAATAACACCGATAAAGCTTTGAAAGAATTCCTCGAACAACTCCCCTATTTAAATCAATTTCTCACTCGCTCAGAACAAGACAATCTGTTTGAGCTGATCGCTTGGGCACTCCAAAACAAATCTTCTATCGTCTCTCAAGAAACTCGCGCCCTTAAGCGTAGAATAGCCACTCAACTTCGAGAACATGAAATTCAAAACTCTCGATATCTTGCAGACCTCCTGGCAGATATGGGAGTTCCTGAAA
>NZ_CEZPJD010001008.1:0-2448 GCF_983059655.1 Okeania sp. | reverse complement strand
AGGAATTTATCTAAAAACATTAGTACCTACTTCACAAATTAAACAAGTTCGTCTCATTCCAAGACTTAATCATTATGTAATAGAGGTAATTTATGAGAAATGCGAAAAACAATACGAGTTAGAGAAAAATCGTTGTGCCAGTATTGATATAGGATTAAAAAATCTAGCTACATTAACCTTTAATCAAGTCGGAATAAAACCGCTCTTGATCAATGGCAGACCGTTAAAATCTATCAATCAATACTATAACAAAGTCAAGAGTTCCTTACAATCTAAACTCAAGGAAAATCAATGGAGTAAAAGGCTGAAAAAGCTTTGTAATAAAAGAGAATTTAAAATCAACGATTATCTGCATAAATCATCTCGTTTGATTATTAATACCCTGATTAATGAGAAAATAGGAACATTGATAATAGGGCACAATGAAGAGTGGAAGCAGAAGATAAATCTAGGGAAAAGAAATAATCAAAATTTTGTATCTGTTCCCTATAACAAGTTAATAAAAATGTTATCTTATAAAGCCAAGATGGTAGGGATAGATGTAATAATTACAGAAGAATCTTATACCTCCGCATCGAGTTTTATAGATAATGATTTGATTCCTGTTTACAAGAAAGGTGAGAAAAATAATGTCACATTTTCAGGAAAAAGAGTAAAAAGAGGTTTGTATTGTACCGCAAGCATTGGGTTAATCAATGCTGATGTTAACGGTTCTTTGAACATGATGAGAAAAGCAGTCCCAAATGTCTTTGACTATGGGATAGAGGGTGTTGTAGTTCACCCAGTCAGGGTAACACCTGCAAAATAAGGATTAGTCATATTTGACTATATTTTTATGAACTATGTTAGACAAAGTACAAGTGAAAATAAAATTTATATGATCGATCACTGAAATGACTACCACAAATACTAAATTGCCCCTACCACCAGGAAACTTTGGTCTACCTTTTGTTGGTGAAACTATTAGTTTCTTAACAGATAATACATTCGCCGAAACAAGAGAAAAAAAATACGGAAAAATCTATAAAAGTCATATTTTTGGCAGCCCTACAGTATTTTTAGCCGGGGCAGAAGCGAATAAATTTTTGTTTTCTAATGAAAATAAATACTTTAGTGCCACTTGGCCAAAAAGTACCAGGATTTTATTAGGTCCTAACTCCTTATCTGTACAACAAGGCACACTTCATCAACAACGGCGTAGACTTTTAGCCCAAGCTTTTCAACCTAGAGCTTTGGCAAATTATGCTCCCACAATGGAAACCGTAACTGCTAGCTATCTAGAGAAATGGGCAAAAATGGGTACGTTAACTTGGTATCCTGAAATTCGTGATTATACCTTTGATATTGCTAGTCGTTTATTTATGGGTAGCGATGGCGGTTCCGAAACAAAATTAGCCAGTTTATTTGAAGAGTGGGTAAAAGGCTTATTTTCCATTCCTGTATCACTTCCTTGGACAAAATTTGGAAAATCACTCCGTTGTCGGCAAAAATTACTGCAATACATTGAAGAAATTGTTTTGCAACGACAGCAACAGCAAAATTACGGTGAGGATGCCTTGGGAATACTCCTGCAAGCGCGGGATGAAGATGGAAATAGTTTACCTTTAGACGAATTGAAAGACCAAATATTATTATTGTTGTTTGCTGGCCACGAGACATTAACTTCAGCGATCGCCTCTTTCTGTCTATTAATAACTCAAAACCCAAATGTACTTACCCGCGCTCGTGAAGAGCAAAAACAATTTTCTCCCACCGAACCCCTAACTACAGAAAATCTCAAACAAATGACTTATCTAGAACAAGTTCTCAAGGAAGTATTGAGATTAATTCCACCTGTGGGAGGTGGGTTCCGACAAGTAATTCAAGACTGTGAATTTGGTGGATATTCCATTCCAAAAGGTTGGTTAATTCAGTATCAAATTGGTAAGACTCAACAGGATGAAACTATTTATCCAGAACATCAAAATTTTGACCCCGACCGTTTTGCTCCAGAAAATTCTGTAGATAAACAAAAAATATTTGGTTATATTCCCTTTGGTGGTGGGATGCGCGAATGTTTAGGTAAAGAATTTGCTCGCTTAGAAATGAAGATTTTTGCTGCAAAGTTGTTACGGAGTTATGAATGGGAGCTGCTACCAGAACAAGATTTAAGTATAGTTGCAGTACCAACACCTAATCCCCGTGATGGTTTAAAAATAAAATTCTGGCATTTAGCATAGACGAGAAAAAGATTGAAACTATAGCGCTACGCATTAAGGTGTTTGACATGAATAGAAGCTGAAAGCTTTTTTTATTCATCTATTGCCTGTTGCCTGTTGCCTTGCGCTATAGGGTTTAATCTTTATTTATGGTTTGCTGATTAAATCTAAAATAATTACCAGATAAAGGTTTTAGCCTTTTTAGGTATTAAAAAAGTACATGGGTTTTCAGCTCTTCATGCTCAAAAAG
>NZ_CEZPJD010001007.1:0-2449 GCF_983059655.1 Okeania sp. | reverse complement strand
GGAAATTCAGATATAAAAACGGCTGAATAAGTACCAAAACCTATTCAGCCATGGAAAAGTAATAGAAAAATTACACCTATAGATAAGAAAGAATTGGCGATAACTTATGCGGATGATAGACCTTAGACTAGGAAATATGTAAGCATTCAGCCATCAGCTATCAGCTATTGCTTTTTGTCCAAAGTCCAATCTAGAATAAAAGCTTTATTAATTCTCTTACTAAAAAAGTTGGCTCCCTTGCCCTTAGAGCTGATTTATAAAGTAAAGATTAGGAGGCTGAATTTCTTACAGGAAAAAGGTTTTGCCGATTTTGGGTCAGTAAACCAGAAATTCCTGAGACCTAGATAGCATAAGAGTTTTCCTGCGGAATGCTGCGCAAACAGCTCAGTTTATAAATCAGCTCTTAAAGTCAGTTGTTAATTTAAACACTGTCTTTAAGGAGAGAGTCTTGTTGCTGATAACGCAGTTCCTATCCAGGAGACTAGCTGACAGCTAATAGCTGAATGCTTACGGAAATATTTTTTCGACTATTCCCTATTCCCTGCTATTGTAATTGAGGTAAAGCCTTTCTTGCCCTTTCTGCACGAGCATCTGCCGAGTCCATCACTTCATCAATTTTTTCCAACATTTCCCCTGGATAATTTTCTAGCACCTTAGTAGAAAGAGAAATTCGCTTTCGACCTTCATCTAAATCGACAATCATCGCTCTAACCAAAGTACCCTGGGCAAAAACTGTTGATAAAGAATCAACCCGTTTTTGACTAACTTGAGTAATATGCAGCAAACCAGTTAAACCCTCTAAATCTACAAAAACCCCAAAAGGTTTAACTCCAGCAACATTTCCTTCAACCAACTGACCAACAACTAACTTACTAAAACCAGCAGATTGAGCAGCCAAACGCTGAGACATCACAATTTTCTTCTTTTCTTGGTCTAATTCCAAAAAATTGACTGTCAATACTTGGTCAATCAATGACTCCAAATTATCCTTTGCCAGAAGATGGGAGCGCGGAATAAAACCTCGCAAAGATTGCACATCAGCCGTCACCCCACCCTTATTAGTACCAATTACTCGAACTTGGAAAGACTGACCACCTTCTTGTAATTCAATCAAATTCTCCCAAATTTGATTAATTTCTAGCTGCTTGATAGAAAGAAGCACTTCTCCTTCTGCATTTTGCTCGCGGATAATTAAAAAGTCCCGTTCTAGCTGTAATGGTAGTGCTTCCGATAAATCTTGTGTTACTCCCAAGAAAGCTTCTTGAATGGGTAAAAGAGCTAAAGACTTACCTCCTATATCAATATATACACCTTCAGATTCATAACTATATACTTTTCCAGTGACTATTTGTCCTTTTTGAAATTCATAATTATATTGAGGTTGTTCGAGAGCTTTAGCAAAATCGTCCATAGAAAAGGACTGTTTACTTTCTTGAGAGCTAGTTGATTCGGGATTCATCATAAACTTTCGGTAAGTGGCAAACCAGCTTTTTAACGGCTGGATGGAAATGATGCGACGGGTTTAAACCCGTAGTCACGCATATTGCAAATTTTGAATATTTTCGCTATAGTATGCATTATACAGCGAAAGTCCAGTTATGTATCTTACCCAAAAGAACAAAATCAGAAACCTGTCTAGCCAAGAGTTTAAAGCTTTAAAGCAATTGTGCAGATTGACCAAGAATATGTACAACGTAGGACTTTACTCTGTGCGACAGTTTTTTTTTGCTGAGGGCGGATATCTTAGATACGAGTCAAATTATCATAACTGTAAAGATAACGAAAATTACCAGCTACTTCAAACCGACATTGCACAGCAAACTTTAAAAGTTGTAGATAGGTCTTTTAAATCGTTTTTCAACTTAATCCAAAAAACTCAGGAAAGTCTATACCGTTGGGAACAAATACGAATACCTAGATATCTCAAAAAAGAAGGGTATTTTCCTTTAATAATACCTCGAATTAAGGTGAGAAATGGGTATTTTAATATCCCAATGTCAAGAAAATTCAAGACTGAATATGGTGCTGTTAAAATTCCATTTCCTGAAAGATTAGTAGGTAAAAATCTGAAGGAAGTTAGAATAATTCCTAGATATAATGCTAGGTTTTTTGAGATAGAGTTTATTACAGAAAAGGAACCACAACCAAAAGTAAAATCTGACAATGTATTAGCAATAGACCTGGGGTTAGATAATCTAGCAACTTGTGTATCAAACATTGGGTCATCGTTTATTTTAAACGGTAGAAAACTGAAGTCAATTAACCAGTGGTACAACAAGGAAAATTCTAGATTGCAGTCTATAAAAGATAGACAAGGCATTAAAGGTTTAACTAAAAAACAAATTAGCATTACAGTAAATCGGAACAATAAAATTAGAGATTACCTGAATAAAGCAGCTAGATATTTAATTAACTGGTGTAGAGAAAACAAAATATCTACTATTGTTGT
>NZ_CEZPJD010001006.1:0-2449 GCF_983059655.1 Okeania sp. | reverse complement strand
ACGCTGGCGAGAATTAATGAAATTTCAGATTAACAGGGCACGAAAGTTTTTTGTTGATGCAGAAAAAGGTATTAGGCGTTTGAATCCTGATATTCGTTGGCCTGTTTGGTCAGCTTCCATGCTTTACAGTAAAATTTTAGATGCTATTGAGCGCAATCAATATGATGTGTTTAACCGTCGAGCTTACGTTTCTACCCCTCGAAAATTAGTATGTTTACCCATAGCATTACTTAGATCGAAAGTGTTATAAGTTTTTCTTTTTGAATTTTTTCTTATAACATATAGTTATTTTGAATCATAGAGTGTCCTAAGAGTGGTATATCTATAATATAGATAGTGTATGAGATGCAAGTATTAATTTAAGTAGGGTTTGCTGAATAAAGTATGAGTGGTAGGGGCAGGAGCCAGAATCCAGAAGTCAAGAGGAATGGAAATTATAGAAGAGGTAGTCAGAAGAATCGTCCCAAGATTTTTCTTCCCTTCTATTGCCTAAAATACCCTCCCAATTGAACCATTACCACCTAAAAGCTGGTACTCCCTTAGTACCTGAAAAGGCTAAAGCTTTTACCTTTCAAAGCTTTCATAATTAATCAGCAAACCCTAAGTAAATGCGGTTGGTTTGACTATTGATGCCTGTGGACGGAGTGCTGCCGATAGTCCTGTAAGAAGTAGGAATTAAACATTAAAAAGCCAATTGTTTTGACGTTTTATATCAGTTTTATGAAGCAGGTAAGTTTAGCTACAGGCATAGTGGTTCCAAACTTATTAAATATAAAATTCATGATCGTGAAATCTATAGCTAATCAACTGAAATCTTTCTTGTCTTAGTCAAAAATTAAACTATAAAAATAGCCTTTGATTTATTTATTAAATCGAAGGCTTTAAAGTGACTGTTATCAACTTAAGATTTTATAATAAGCGTGCTGTAACACGGCTTACTTAATCTTTTATTGATAAACAGCCTCTTAATTGTTTGTCTGGCGTTGGTGATTTTAGGTATGATGTCATGTCGGGATAATTAGGGATAGAGCTCTGTTCCGCTTACGCGAACGACCAAAAAACTTTCTCCTTCTATTCTTCTTTGCTTCCTTCCTGACTTTTGAATTCCCTTCCTGGTAAGGGTTAGGAGTAGGTTAACTCCTAAGTGATTAAGGTGAATATCATACACTAATTCAGCAACGCCGTTTGTTTTCTTAAGAATTAGTAGTAGCTGCTAAACGCTGCTTTAACTCTGCTAACGCATCTGCCCAACGGGGATCTGGCTGAACTGCATCATTTCCACTAGAACTAGAAGTACTACTGGTATTCTTAGATGCTCCTTTATCCTTTTCACGACGAGATTTTTTAACCTTGCCACTGCTTTTGTTTGTTGGTTTTGACTCATCCTCAGTCTTTTCTGACTCGCCCTTATTCTTAGAGCGGGGCAAAGCTTTCTCAATTTTCAAAGGACTTTCTTTAAACTGATGACCATTGTACTTTTCAATAATTTGGTCAGCTTGTTCATCATTTTTGACTGTTACAAAGCCAAAACCACGACACTTACCAGTTTTACGATCTGTGATCAATTTAGCGATCACACTATCACCTTCTTCGGCAAAAACTTCTTGCAGTTCTTGACGTTCCATTACTTCTTTAGGTAGATTACCTATATACAAACGAATTGACATAGCAATTTCCTCCAGACCTTAACTTGATTTAATTACAATAAAACAAAAACTTTGTTAACTGAGATTGACTGAACACAAACAAAAGAAGAGGGCGCTCAAAAAAAAAACTGCTCCTGACTCTGAAGTGCGAAAAACCTGAGACAAATATTACTATTTACTCTTAATAATAAGTGAGACGATCTCCCATTTTCCAATTTGGTTAACTTTAGCAGATAATCTGATTTTATCAGGTTGTTTTTAAACTTTTTAGTCACAACTCAGTAAACCAGGCTATAGGTTTTGCTAAATTACTTCTTTTTGATATTGATTTGCTAAACGCTGATAACCCTAACTTATAAATATAACTTTAAAGCCTGCTAAATTCAAGCAATCTAATTGTTGAATAGTATATTTATTTGTAGTATACTACATACTGTTGACAACTAACTCTTAACCATAATATTTGCCTTATTTTCTCATCAAACCGGAAATGTTCATGTCAGATATTTAATTTTTTAACAGACAATATTGTATCTGATCAGTATAAACTTATTACAACCATAAGTCAATAATCTATATATTTTTGAAAAATTTGGCTACTAATATTTTTTAACCAAAAAGTTCGGTTTCAAGCCCTATCCTCAAAGAAAAGCTCTATGTTATTATCAAGGATAGCTTGAATTTTTTGAGTGTTTCATTAAGATTCAAAATTGATCTGCTTAAAAGCTAATTTGTCAACTTGGCTAAAATCCTTACTTTCCCTAACTCTCGGGGATTTAAGTGTTATCGAACTATAATTCCCA
>NZ_CEZPJD010001005.1:0-2473 GCF_983059655.1 Okeania sp. | reverse complement strand
GAGATTGTGTGTCTAAATCCTGCTCGGACCAGGTTCGGACATAATAAAGGCTGGTAAATAAATTAAGGGCATTTGCCCATTTTAACTAACCACAATACCACTTTAAAGTATTAGTGTTAGAACCAGCTACCTGTACGGCAAACCTATAAACACAAACTAATGAGTTACGCAATTATTGAAACAGGTGGAAAACAACTGAGGGTAGAAGCAGGTCGCTTTTACGATATTGACCTTTTACAAGCAGCAGAAGGGGATCAAGTTTCTCTGGATAATGTGCTTCTAGTTCAACATGAGGGAGATGTTCATATTGGTCAACCCCTTGTAGAAGGCGCTCTTGTGGAAGGCACTGTGATGAGGCACTTGCGGGGCAAAAAAATTATTGTCTACAAAATGCGGCCTAAAAAGAAAACTCGGAAAAAAAGGGGACATCGCCAAGAGCTTACTCGTCTAATGATTGACTCCATAAGTATTAATGGCAAAATATTAGCAGCAGGAGAATCTCAAACTTCAGCTACAACAATAACTCCAGAAGCAAGTGAAGCTGTTACAGAAACGGCAACTGAAGCTACAGAAACTATTAGCGAGCAAACTTCAGAGACTACAGCAGAAGTTGAAAATGTATCTGAAGAAAAAGCAGAAAATCAGGCAGAATAAGTACAGAAGTTATTATACATAATAAAATTCGGAGGAAATTATGGCTCATAAGAAAGGTACGGGTAGTACTCGTAACGGTCGCGACTCTAATGCCCAGAGATTAGGTGTTAAACGTTTTGGCGGTCAAGTTGTTAAAGCAGGTAATATTCTAGTCAGGCAACGTGGTACCAAATTCCACCCAGGGAATAATGTTGGTGTCGGTACTGACTATACTTTATTTGCTTTAATTGAGGGTGTGGTGACTTTTGAAAGAAAAGGTAAAAGTCGGAAAAAAGTGAGCGTTTATCCAGTAACTCAAGAAGCTAATGTCGCAATTGCTGAAGCTTAAATGGTTTTGATAAGTTTCTATTTTTAAGGCTTTTCTGAATTACTGTATGCTTTGGTTAGATTATGTAGTTTATAGCTTTTAGGTATCTATAGCTATACCAATGTATCAGCAGTATTATTTTTCAAGTAGGATGTAAAGTCCTACTTTTTTTATCTATATAGAGTTTGCTGAATAAGTCTTTTTGCTAAGGTAGGGAGTAGCTAAGAGTCAAGAGTTGAGGGGAGTTGTAGAGGAGGTAGGAGGAAAAATTATCCTTTGCCAACTCTACCCCACTATACGCCAAAATACTCACTTTTTAAGCCTTATAAGGCGAAAATCAAGTACTTTTTCACGTTCTAAAAATGCTAAAACCAATATCAGTAAAGACTTTGATATTTAATCAGCAAACCCTAGTTATTGCTTGAATATATTCATGCATCTGATTGCTGTTTGCGGATAATTCTGTAGGAAATGCTAATAGCTGTTTGCGCAGCAGTCCGCAGGAAATGCTTATCTACAGCACTTTTTAGGAAGCGTGAGGTACAGTTTGAAAATCAATCTTTTTTTCCCTACTGCCTACTCCCTACTGCCTACTCCCTAAAGTCCTAAAATTTTGTACCTCATCAACTCCAAAACTGCTGTAATATCAAATACAAAAATTGATGTTATATGTATAACTCAAGGAAAAAAAAGATATGAAAAAAACAATTAAAAAAGCCTTTTTAGATACAGAAGACGGACAGATATTTTACCAAATAGGGGGGGAAGGAGAACCTCTAGTTTTACTGCACATGACTCCTCGAAGTAGCGATGAATTTAAAGAATTAATGACAGTTTTAGCCCCAAAATATTGTGTTATTGCTATGGATTTAATGGGGTTAGGAAACTCGGATAAATCCCCAAGAGAATATTCTGTTTCAGACTATGCTAAAACTGTTATTTTATTGTTAGATGAATTAGGGATTAAAAAATGTAGTATTTTGGGAAGTTTAACAGGGGGTTATATTGCTGGAGAAGTTGCCGTATCTTATAGCGATCGCTTGAATAAATTAATCCTTTGTAATACTCATGGCTTTGACGCAGAAGAAGCGGAAAAAATTACTCAAATATACAGTAAAGGATTTTCTATAAAAGAAGACGGTTCCCACCTCATGGAAAGATGGTTGGCACGAGTCGATTATGTAGGAAATGGAGAATTAAATCATCGTTGTGTTCTAGATGATTTAAAAGTTTTTGGAGGAAGTATCTATCCTGGGGTAGCAGTAGGTAAATATTGTGTTTCTGCTCAAGAAAAGTTTAAATTTATTCAATGTCCGACCTTAGTTTGTAACGGCACTAAAGCTGTAGAACCTTTAGAAAAATATGGTTTAGCAAAAGCTGAAAATCAAGGTTGGTTATCAGAAGTAATTCCCCATAGTAAAATGGTTGAAATTGAAGGAGGAAGCTTGTGGATGATTAATCAAAGAGCTGAAGAAATATCGACAGTTGTTATTGATTTTTTAGATAATAATT
>NZ_CEZPJD010001004.1:0-2475 GCF_983059655.1 Okeania sp. | reverse complement strand
TGATCTAAAAAGGCTAAAACCAATATCAGTAAAGACTTTGATATTTAATCAGCAAACCCTAATTAATTACAGATAGAATCCGATTATTACGATATATGTTTATAATTCTATAATTACTTCAATCTTTAATCTCCCCTACTCCCTACTCCCTACTCCCTACTCCCTACTCCCTACTTAAATTAAGAATGAGGTTCGCCAAACAAAACCAAAGAACAATTTAACTCTTTCAAAACCTCATTAGTCACATCACTAACAGCCAAACCACCAGCAGTACGACGACGCATAGAACGCAAAATAACTAAATCAAAATACCGTGCCATTTTAACAATTACTTGAGCAACATTATCATTAGCAATAACTTTAATTTTTAATTTAACCTCAGATTCATCAACAGAAACAATCTCTGAAAGTTGAGACTTAAATTCATCAATTTGTTCTGGAGAACTAATACTAGAGCATATATGTAATAAAGTCACATAAGCTTGATTAGTATCAGCAAAAAGTTGTGCAAAACGAACAGTTCGTAATGCTTGAGGAGTAATATTTTTTACTGGTACTAAAATTTTATGAATATCAATGGGGTCATCTAATAATCTTGTCACTGCTACCGGACAATGAGAAGACCAAAATACACTATCAATAATACTTCCAAATAAACGCGCCCGTAAACCACTTTGTTGACTGCAACCCATAATAATTAAACTGGCATTTTTTTCTCTAGCAGTGCAGCTTATTCCCTGAGAAATATCATTATAAATTCGTAGTTCTGGTTGAGCTTCAATATTAAATTGTTGAGTAATTTCTTGACTTCGTTTTAGTTGTCGTTCGCTATGGCGAATTGCTGTATTTAAAACTGGTTCATCTAGATGAAAATTAGATTTTACAATTGATAAAGGAACAACTAATCCAGACTCATGTTTAGCTAACATTGCTCCCATTTCTAGCAAATAATTTTCGGTTACAGGATTGTATATAGAAACTAAAACAGTAAACTTATGTTCATAAGTTTCTGCTTCTAATTCTTGTTGGTGAGTTTCCCACCAAATTCCCGATTTATTACCGCCATTAAATAAACTCAAAGGTTGGGATAATAAGGGAGCAAATCTAGCTGTTGTTAAAGGTCCGAGTATAGAAGTTACTAACATTAAAACAATTACGCCATTGAAAAATGGTTCTGTTAATATTCCTTCCTGAAGACCAACTAAAGCTTCGACCAAAGTAGCAGCAACATGAGGCAAAGTTAGAGACCACATTGTCAGAGTTTCTGGAAAATTATAGCTGTATAATTGTTTCGCTAATAAAGCTGCGAGAAATTTACTAATAATTACTCCAGCAATAATAGCTAAAGTCATGACAAATTCATTAGTTATTGTTGAAACAAAAGCCGGAACATCTAAAATTAATCCCATATCTACAAAGAAAAAAGGAATAAACAATGTACTGCCAATAAATTCTACTTTTTCCTTAACAGGACCATTTCCCACAACTTCATTCACAGCAATACCAGCCAGGAAAGCTCCAACAATAATATCAACATGAATTATTTGTGCTTCTACACTAGCAATAAATACAACTAACATTATGAATAAAAATTGATTTCCTTCTTCATCCCCAGTCCGACGGAAATATTGCTCCCCTAACCATTTAAAACCAAATAAAACAACTACTGCATAAATAGCTAATTCTCCTAACTGAATAATCAGATTAACAACAGAAAATTCTCCCGCATTAACCGACACACAAATTGCTAGAACTAATAAAGCAGCAATATCAGTAAATATTGTTGCCCCAATAGTAACAGTAACCGCTTCATTAGCAGCTACACCCAATCTATTAACAATGGGATAACCTAAAAGAGTATGAGGTGCAAATAGAGAACCAATTAAAATCGAAGCATTCCAGTCAAAGCCAAAAATTCTACCAACTAAAATACCTGCAATAATGGGGATAAAAAAAGTTATAACTCCAAAGCCAATAGAGCGATTTCTAGTTTTATTAAATTGTTCTAAGTCAATTTCTAAAGCTATAACAAACATCAGATATATTTTGCCAATATCTGATAGTAACTTCATAGTTTCTGTTTCACTGTTGAGAAGCTGTAAACCATGAGGACCTAGTACGACTCCTCCTACTAATAATCCTACTAAACCAGGTAGTCGGAGACGTTCAAAAATTGGTGGAATGGTTAAAATAACCAGCAGAAGAATGGTGAAGGCAACAATTGGAGTATTGGGCAGCAACTTAATTACCTCTGATTAAAATTTTCATTATATTAGCAAACCTTCTAAATTTTGCACAAAAGTTTAAGTTAGCCCGTTCAGCATTTAGACTATATCCCAATTTTTTAAAAGGGAACACTAGAGCGCAGAATTTGGAAACAGAGAATATAAAATTTCAATTGGTCTTAGCTTATGAGTCTTTTATATAGGATTAAATAAAAAGAGGAGGATATGAAAAAGGGAACAGGTATGGAGA
>NZ_CEZPJD010001003.1:0-2477 GCF_983059655.1 Okeania sp. | reverse complement strand
GGGAGTAGGGAATAGGGAGTAGGGGAGTAGGGGAGTAGGGGAGTAGGGGAGTAGGAGAGTAGGGGAGTGGGGTCAATTTATTGTTACGCTAAGAATAATTGTATCCTTTGAAATTTCGTACATCTTGCTAGGATTAGTTAACCAAAAATATCGGGTTGTAAATATTCTCGCTACGACAATGAATTAGCCCTGTTCTCCCAGGAGGGGAATGTGGGGAGTAGGGGGAAATAATTGATTATTTTTACGGGATAATTGATTTTATTTTTGGGCGTTGCTGATTCTGGGTATGATTTGATAATTTTATATTTTGGATTTTGTATTTTGGATGGTTTGAACTACTTGTTAATATTAACTGTTCCCTGTTCCCTGTTCCCTGTTCCCTATAAACCTACTTTCATACCTTAATTCAGCAATGCCGATTTTTGATTATCACCAGATGTCTATTGGGTATAAAGTTCCATTTTTTAATTAAAAGGAAGTAAGGAAGAAGGGAAAAGAAAAAATATTGTATTCTCTGAATTTTCAGCTTTTGATATTTCCTAACTTTTGCTTCGATATTTAACGATTTCAAAAAAAATTAAAACAAATGCTTTTAGAAAAAATATTCGTAATTATTCCTGTTTTGAATGAAGAATCTACCATTACAAATGTGATTAAATCATTACAATTTTACGGACTAAAAAATATCATGGTAGTTGATAATGGTAGCACCGATAAAAGTATAGAAAAAGCGACAAAAGCAGGGGCAACAGTTATTAAAGAACCCATCTCAGGTTATGGTAGAGCTTGTTGGCGTGGTATCGAAAATGCACCTGTAGAATGTGATTGGATTTTATTTTGTGATGGAGACGGTAGTGATGATTTAAAACAACTACCAAAATTTTTAGAAGCTACTAATAAATACGATTTAATACTAGGCGATCGCCGTGCGACAAAAGCAGGTAGGTCTGCTATGACTCCCGTACAAAATTTTGGTAATAAATTAGCTACTTTTTTAATTGGTTTAGGGTGGGGATATTGGTATCAAGATTTAGGACCGTTGCGTTTAATTCGGAAGTCTAGTTTAGAGAGAATTAGAATGCAAGACCGAGGTTTTGGTTGGACGGTAGAAATGCAAGCTAGAGCTGTAGAATGCGATTTAAAAATAACTGAAATTCCTGTTGGTTATCGTCGTCGTCAGGGTGGACGTTCAAAAATATCAGGTACTATAAAAGGTAGCTTTCAGGCTGGAACAATTATTCTGACAACTCTTGGTAAACTGTATTTAAAATTCCTGTGGAAAAATATAGAATTGCACAATAATACTAATAAATTCTTGAGCAGGGGAGTGGGGGAGTGAGGGAGTAGGGGAGTAGGGTAGTAGGGTAGTAGGGGAGTAGGGGAGTGAGGGAGCGGGGGAGAAATAAAACAGTAGAAAAAAGTTGAAATTTTGCCCTAGATTCTACATCTTCCTATCTCCCTATATTTAAGTACATAATTCCTATATTTAAGTACATAAATAGATATCTCCAATAATCAAAAATACAATCAATTATTGCAACTAGATAAATCAATTATTTGCCATATCTAATCGACCAAGAGAAAGTAAAATTCAGTATTTTATCAAGATAATATGGGTCGCGCAACCCCGCCTTTTAAGGCGAAATATTTTTGGAGAGTTGCTCAAAATTCCCTACTTCCCCTCCTGGGAGGGGTTAGGGGTGGGGTTAACTTCTGTACGTCGCCAATCCGACGGCTCCCCTATCTGACTTCTGACTTCGTTAATGCCTCATGCTTTCCTAGGTCATGCTGCGCAAACAGCAGTAGGTGCTGATAACTGATAACTAATAACTGAAATGAATCTATTTTGTGTAAGTTTCACTAGGAAAAATCTGCCTTTATTACTAAGTTCATTTTTGATATTAGTAGGTACAATTTTCATAGTTCCCTACGGTAGTTTTCAGGAAACTGGTATTGTTATAAAATTTTGGATAGGTATCAGTATAATTAGTTTAGGTTTTATAATTTCTTGGGCAATAACATCAATTAATTTGGCTTGGTTTTGGAGTATAACTATTCTGGCTAGACTAATATTAATTCCCATGGAGCCGGGGGATGATATTTGGCGTTATTTGTGGGAAGGTTACATTCAAAATTTAGGTTTTAGTCCTTATGATTTAGCACCAAATGCTTTAGAATTAATTCCCTATAGAACAGAGTGGTGGTCATTAATGAATCATCCTGATACTTCTGCTATTTACCCTCCTTTGATTCAATTAGGGTTTCGATTTTTAGCACTAATTAGCCCCTCAGTATTTGTCTTTAAGTTTGCTTTTATCTTGGCAGATTTAGGTATTTGTTGGCTATTAAGTAGAAAATTTAGCTTGCAAAAAACTTTGATTTATGCTTGGAATCCTTCAATTCTTTACTCCTTTGCTGGGGGTGGTCATTATGATAGTTGGTTTATCTTACCATTAGTGGGAGCATGGTTAGTTTTT
>NZ_CEZPJD010001002.1:0-2478 GCF_983059655.1 Okeania sp. | reverse complement strand
CAGGCAGAGGTACTGATAACTGATAACTGATAACTGATAACTGAAATGACTATTGACTACTGACTACTGACTACTACGAATAGCAAAAAGACTTTTTCAGCAAACCCTAATTAGTCTATAATCTGACAATTACTTTTCCCTGATTTTTCCCACTAAGTTGATATTCAACAGCTTCTACAATAGAATTTAATCCTCTGAATTCTGTAGGATCGACCATTACTTTGAGTTGCTTGGTTTGAAATAAATTCAAGAGGCGATCGAAAGCTTCTGCTTGATAATCTCGATAACAAGGCATCAGAAATGCCCTAATGGAAGCTGCTTTCCAAAAAAGTTGATCGTAGATTCTAGGTTGATTAATTTGTTCTAAATTATCGGCGTATTCGGAAATAAAACCTACAACTATTAAACGCCCTTTCATAGCTAAATTATCAACACAAGTATCAAACATTTTTCGACCAACACATTCAAAGACTAAATTAACACCTTGGGGGTATTCTTTTTTGAGAACTTCATTAACATCTTCCTGACGATAATTAATAACTCTATGACAACCTAATTGTTGTAATAATTCTGCCTTTTTTAGAGAACCACAAGTCCCAATCACATGATTCCCTGCTAATTTCGCTAATTGTACAGCAATATGACCTGTTCCTCCGGCCGCAGCGGTAACTAAAACCACCTCTTGACTCGTCATTTCTCCTACTTGTTCTAAAGCAACTAAAGCAGAGACTCCTGTAGGCATTAATGTGACAATTTCTGGAGAAACTTGAGGAACTTTAATTACCCCATCTGTACTAACAGTTTGATACTCTCGATATGCCCCCCCTTTAGTAATAGTTAAAACCCCATCTCCTATCTGAAATTGTTTGACATTATCTCCAATAGCTACCACATTTCCTACAACTTCTACCCCCATATCTATAGGAAATTGTGGATTAAAATAGGGGATTTTGCCTTGAGATAATAAAGTATCAAATCCGGCATTAATCCCTACAAATTTATTCTTAATTAGAATTTCATTAACTTGAGGTTGTTGTAGTTCAGTTTCTACAATTTCCACAGCAGAACGAAAATCAGAATTAAGGTTTTTAATCACAAGCTTGCGATAATTTTTAGGTATCATCAGCTTAGAAAATCTTTAACAGCTTCAGCAACTTTTTCAGGAATTTGATTCATCATACAAATAGTTCCTTCCTCAAATTCTACCACTTTAGCGTGGGGAATTGCTCGAGAAACTACATGACGGTCTTCGGCTTTTGATAACCCTAGTCTTTCAAATTCTTGAGCATCATCTAATCCCCAAATAATTAGAGTCGGACATTTAATTTGCTTAAATTTTTCTTCGGCCTCCAAACAATAATTTCCCACAGCCCAAACCGCATATAAAGGATAACCAAAACATTTGAGGTCGTCTAACACCCAACGATGATTTAATTCAGCAGAACCCACATAACGAGAACGAGCTAACCATCGTTTCATTAAATGAGAACCATCGGGTTCAATTTTAAATCCTATATCAAATAATTCAAATAATTTTGTCTGTCCTTTTGCTCCAAAAACTGGTGCATTTCCTAATATTAATTTATCGACTCTTTCTGGGTAAATAGCTGCTAGTTCTGTTCCGACAAATGCTCCCGTATGATTACTAAAAATAA
Source organism: Okeania sp. (assembly GCF_983059655.1). Lineage (NCBI taxonomy): Bacteria > Bacillati > Cyanobacteriota > Cyanophyceae > Oscillatoriales > Microcoleaceae > Okeania > Okeania sp. The sequence continues at coordinate 823 of NZ_CEZPJD010001002.1, read as the reverse complement.
TTACTTTGTCTATAGATAATTCATCCAAAAGAGCAATAACTGTTTGAGCATAGTCAGCAATGGTATACATTCTAGGAGGTTTATCTGAATCTCCAAAACCCATAAAATCCATTGATATAACTTGGTAATTTGAGGCAAACAAAGGCATTAATTCTCGATGTTCGTCACCACTTCGGGGGTTCATGTGGAGAAAAAGAATAGGCTTTCCTTCTCCTCCTATTCTGTACAATATTTGACCATCTTCTGTGTCTAAAAATGCTCTCTTGATTTTCATAATATTTAACTTATCCTCATCTATTTTGTATCTAAAAAATTAACAGTAACTGACGATCATTATTTTCAATTTTATGGTAATCTTTCCATTAAATCTGCAAAACTATAAAGACACCGTTCAGGAAGTTCTAATTGATATTCATTTAAGACTAATCTTTTAGCTCTTTCGTACTCTTTATCTATATCTATCTTGTCTAATAGAGTTTTAGTTAGTCTTCTTTCAATTTCATCTTGAAAATTGTTAATTTCAGTTTGCAAGTGGTTTCGAGGATAAATATGAGAGGAATATTCTAGTTTAAGCTTGTATTCAATTAATCTTTTAATAAAACTACTAACAGCATTAATTTGTTCTTTTCCCAAGTCTTCTATTTCCTCTTTTAAATTATTCCAATCAAGAGCTTTTGTGTCATGGTCATTTAATGCTTGAGCTTGTTTAATAGTCCACTCTACAAAGTCGGTTTCATAGAGATTAGTAATTTTAGTTGTCTCATAGGTTTGTGTCGTCTCATCAATATAACTCATCAGTTAAACTCCTAATAGATAGCCTTTT
>NZ_CEZPJD010001001.1:0-2479 GCF_983059655.1 Okeania sp. | reverse complement strand
GAGGAGCTACGGCCCGGTAGGAATCCCCGTGCCTTTAGGCCGGGGAGGATGTCAATAAAAATAGTTCTTGCCAAGGTAAACTTTTTAAACGTTGCCAAATATTATTCATGTTTTTTGATAGAGTCAGGAAAATTGAGTTAATCTACGATTAGATATCTGTGGATAAAGTTTAAAACTGCTTCTAAACCAACTTTTGTTTTGAGGTTAGTAAAGACAAAAGGGCGATCGCCTCGCATCCTTTTAGTATCTTTTTCCATAATATTTAGATCCGCTCCTACATGGGGAGCAAGGTCAATTTTATTAATCACAAGTAGATCGGATTTAGTAATACCTGGACCTCCTTTTCTGGGTATTTTATCACCAGCAGCTACATCAATCACATAGATTGTTAGATCGACTAGCTCGGGGCTAAAAGTTGCTGCTAAATTATCACCGCCACTTTCAACAAATACTAAGTCTAGATCGATAAATTTATTTTCTAACTGCTCAATAGCAATAAGATTAATAGAAGCATCTTCCCTGATAGCCGTATGAGGACAACCACCTGTTTCTACTCCTATTATACGCGAACTATCTAATGCTTGGCTGCGCACCAAAAATTGGGCATCTTCTTGGGTATAAATATCATTAGTTACAACTGCAATATTATATTCTTGTCGCATTAACTTACATAAAGCATCAACTAAAGCTGTTTTACCTGAGCCTACTGGGCCAGCTATTCCAATCCGAAAAACGTTCATAAGTTACTAATTGTTAATGGGTATAGCAAAAGGAAGGAAGAAGGAAAAGCCTTACTTGTCTGAGTTTTAAACTTTTGAACTATCCGTGCCCTTTCCTTGGACTGCTATAATTGTAATTGACAGACTTCTCAAACAATAGACCTCTACGGAAAAGAGGGAGTAGGGAGTAGGGAGTAGGGGAAAAGAATGGATGATTTATGCGTATGGGATTGATTTAATTTTTGATTATCGCCAGATGTCTAATAGTTTACCGAAAAATTCTTGGAACATTCAATTATTAATCTCTGTACCTCATAACGCGCGGAAACTGCTGTAACTGATAACTGATAACTGATAACTGAAATAAGCTAACTTCTAAATAATCTAGTATATTGAACTTCGTGAGCCATACTTGCTAGAGATAATCCCCAACTACAACTATTTAACTCATCATCTTTTAATTTGAGGATTTCTTTGGCACTCAAAACTATTTGATTTTGCAATTCCCATAATAACTTTTGTCCTACTGTTTGACCAAGGGGAATTAATTTTACACCAGCATTAATTAGATTAGTAGCCCAACTATGTAGATAACCTAAAATTGCAGTTTCAATCTCAATTTGCCAGGTAGCAGAAATGATACCATAAGCGATCGCGAAGTTACAAAAATTTGTTTCTGTTTCAAGTTTGTTTTGAATAAAACTCATTAATTCAGTAGATAAATCTGGCTGAATATTCATAAATAAACGAATCAAAGTTCGACCCATTTGTAAACTTTGCAGGCGCAATTCTTCTGTTTCTTTAACTGCAGTTGCCCAATTATTCCAATTATTTAAAAGCTGTAAATTTACTGAATTAGTTTCCTGATAAGCTCTAACTATTAATGCTGCTTCTAATCGAATACTTCCAAATTTGAGAGAATCTATCAACCAATTTTTAAGACTATCATAATCGGAAATTTTTCCTGTAGTTGCTAATACTTCAATACCTTCTGAATAACTATAAGCTCCTACAGGTAATGCCGGACTTGCTAACTGTAAAAGAGATAAAAGTTGGTTTGCTCCCTGGTTTTGATAGTGCATTATTTCCGATTTATAAAAGATATTAATAATTGTTTCCGGCCCGCTCCCTAATAGAAATTATCGCACATAAATTATCAGTTATTTTCTATGTTCCCCTACTCCCTCCCCACTCCCTACTCCCTACTCCCTACTCCCTGCAATTTCTAATGACCATGACCATAAGCTCCTATTTCTGGTTGAAATGGAGATATTTCTTCTATAATTTCCATACCCAATTGTTCCAGCATATCTTTTAACACTGGGTCTGGAGATAACTTTAAATTGGTAGGAGTAATTTCTATTGGTATATGTCTATTACCTAAATGATAAGCTGCTTTAAGTAAATCTAAAGAAGTTTGCCCTGTTATTTTCAGGATGGGTTCGGGTTTAGCAATTATTCTGACTATAAACTCACCTGTCTCATTTGCCAGTAAGTCGCGATCGCGTAGCACTGTTCCCCTAGACAAACGTAGATGTAAAATTTCCCCAGTCTCTGTATCAAAACGATAGCGACTCCTGGTACGTTGTACTGCAGTCAGAGGCAAGGTCAAACAAACTACTGCACTTTGATCTGCAGCTAAACGTTGGGTTAAAACTACCATTGCCAGTCTTATGTTTATTAGACATCTCCAAAAATCAAAAAGAAAATCAATTCTTATCCATAAATTATCAATTATTCTTCCCTGTTCCCTGTTCCCT
>NZ_CEZPJD010001000.1:0-2481 GCF_983059655.1 Okeania sp. | reverse complement strand
ATGTTCGGATAATACAGCAGATTCCAAGTACATGAAGTTCTGACTCCTGACAAAATAATAAGGTCTCAAGTCTCCTCAATTCATGAGTCAGAATTAATATTGGTATTATTTGCCTTCCACTTTTGAAATTGCCGTAATGTGTTCTTTGCCCACTTCCCCACATCTACATCTGGGTCTTTTTTGGCTCTGTTTTTTAATAGTGGGAGAATTTGGGGATGGTTGGGATATTTTGTAGCGATCGCCTCTAGTGCAGTTTTTCGAGGGTTGCTGGGAAATGGGTAACTGTCATCTTTCTCTTTAAATGGGTCTTGGAGAGCGCAATTTCCCAAAAAATTAAATATTCCTGGGTCATTTTTCCAACCATTAGCTATTTCTTTTATTGCTTCACTCCGAACATTTTCATCTGGGTCTTTTTTGGCTCTATTTTTTAATAGTGGGAGAATTTGGGGATGGTTGGGATATTTTGTAGCGATCGCCTCTAGTGCAGTTTTTCGAGGGTTGCTGGGAAATGGGTAACTGTCATCTTTCTCTTTAAATGGGTCTTGGAGAGCGCAATTTCCCAAAAAATTAAATATTCCTGGGTCATTTTTCCAACCATTAGCTATTTCTTTTATTGCTTCACTCCGAACATTTTCATCTGGGTCTTTTTTGGCTCTGTTTTTTAATAGTGGGAGAATTTGGGGATGGTTGGGGAATTTTTGAGCGATCGCCTTTATTGCAATTCGTGGAGGGTTTTCTTCACTCAGAAAGAAGACATCTTGATGTTGATATGGATCTTTGAGTGCGCAATTGCAATTATAGAATAGCTGAAACATTCCTGGGTCATTTTTCCAACCAGTAACTATTTGTTGCAACGCTTCACATCGTATATCATAATTCTTATCAGACTGTACCAGTTGTTTGAGGAAAGGCAAAGTTTCTGGAGAATCTTTCCAAACAGTAGCTATCTGTCGCACTGCTTCAAATCGTATATAAGTATTATTATCGCACTCGATCAGTCGTTTGAAGTAGGGTAAAGTTTCCGGTTCATCTTTCCAACCAATAGCTATTTGTTGTAATGCTTTAAATCGCAGTTGTAAATTCCAATAATGTCCTAGGGCAAAAAAAGCTTCATACTGATGGTAATCTGCTAAATATTTTAACTCATTTAATAAATCAGTTCCTACATCACTAATATCCTGAATATTCTTAACTTCAAAGAAACATTTAGTTGCTAAAAATAAATTCTGACTATTTTCTTTTTCCCCATCTTAATTTATCAAATAACTAATAATTTCTCCCACAAACTGAGGTTCAATTGCTCGAGCAATAAACTGCAATACTTGATGCCATTTTTCATCTTGCCAATGCTGGCCAAAAACTTCCTCTATTAGTTCATTTAGTGAGATAGTTTGTTCTTGCTCAAATTGCCATACCAAACTACAAGTATAAAAATATTCCTAAAAAGTTTGATGCACGAAAGCATAATATTTAACTTGAGTAGCTCTTACAGCGCTTGTCATTTGAGTAGACCACAACATTATTTTTGGCACTTAGAGTAGGGAGTAGGGAGTAGGGAGTAGGGAGTAGGGAGTAGAAAAATGCTTTTGGGTTGCCCATACTAACTGTAGTCTATCCATGTGAAAAGCGCTATATGGTCATTTCAGTTATCAGTTATCAGTTATAGTAATTTCATTTTATTTGCATAAAAAACATGGTCGCTTCTAGGCAACAGGCAACAGGCAACAGGTAAGATCTTTTCACGAAAAAGGTACTAAAAATAATTTTTTATGGTGAATTTTCTTTCCAAAGCTTGCTCTAATTAAAAGGTTTATTTGTTTTTCACCAGATGTCAATTAGACACCTCCAAAAATCAAAAATAAAATTAATTATCGTACAGAAATTATCAATTATTTACCCAGCTGATAGCTGACGGCTGACGGCTGTTTGCGCAGCATTCCGCAGGAAATGCTTACATAGGAATCTCGATAATAAACTCTGTTCCTTTTCCTCTCTGGGAATTACAAAATATCCGACCACCATGTTTATCTACTACAATTTGATAGCTAATTGCTAAACCAATACCAGTACCTTTACCTACAGGTTTTGTAGTAAAGAAAGGGTCAAATATTTTGCTACGTATTCGCTCTTTTATACCTATACCATTATCAGAAATACTAATAGTTACTAGATTTTTATCTACAACTTCTGTTTGAATTTTAATTGTGGGAATTTGTTGTTCATTTAACTCAGAAAATTTGTCTTTTGCTATTGCTTCCTCCAGGGCATCAATTCCATTGACCAAGATGTTCATAAATACTTGATTTAACTGACTCACATAACAAGATATTTGAGGTAAATCGCCATATTCTTTAATTACATTAATCTGCTTTCCACCTTTAGGAACAAGTCGATTATTCAATATTAGTAAAGTACTATCTATTCCCTCATGAATATTAACTAGCTTCATCTCTGCTTCATCAAGGCGTGAAAAGTTACGCA
>NZ_CEZPJD010000999.1:0-2485 GCF_983059655.1 Okeania sp. | reverse complement strand
CCCTTGGAACTGGAATGATCTAATTACCATTCCCACACTTTGCTGATGCACTACCGGAAGATCCATGCTTCTCATTTTATTAAGCTCATGAAACGGCGTGCCAAAAAATTTTCCGTTGCATCCTCACCAAAATTGTGATATTCTATGGCTTATAAGGTGTTGCTCGACTATACGCATGACTTTTTATTCAACTAAAGAGGGTATAGGTTCAATTGGGATAGAACTCCGTTCCGCTTTCCGTAATATAAAGACGGAGCCTAGCAGCAGCCAAATCGCGAATGTTGTAGAAAGGAAAATCAATGTAAAGACTATTGATTAGCCAAATTACAACTCATGGAAATCGTAAATTACAATACCTGTCTCTGGATGGTTATCCACACTAACATAACCAGTTTTGAGCATTTCCTTGAGAGCCTCTTCTACTTCTAGAAAGCTAGCTCCTGTTGCCATAACCCCCTGACTAACAGACAACTTTCCTCCTTTAGTAGAAGCTGACCTGAGTAAAGCAACCATTAACTGTTGACGGGTTTGTGGAGGAGAAGCTTTCATAGAAACCGCCCCATTCGATTGATATAGTGGCACTCCTTGGGATGAAATACCTAATTTTGCTTTGACTTTAGTGTTGTGTTCTTCTACCATATTGGGAATTAACAACAAATCAATAAATTGGCCTATTCCAAATAAACCTCCAGTAAAGAGCCAAAGTAGACCTGTCAAAATTTTGCCATTGTATAAACGATGGCATCCGTTAAGACCTAGGATGCAAGCTCCCCAAAATAGGTAACTGTATCTTATACTATTCATTTAGTCCCAAAAATTACTTTTCTGAAATTAATATACTGTTTTGCCTAGTCACTTAATTTTCGTTATGGGCACTTAGTATTATTATCATCTTAGTCCAAGAAGATAGTGCTGAAAACAGTAATAATTCCAAATATCTTAGGAAGTAGAATAATAATGGGCTATTTCTTATAGGTATAGATACTTGGCGTTGCTGAATTGAAGTATGAATGCCCGATTGTTTGGTTCTAGTCCATACCCCCGCGCATCCCCCAATTCTGGGGGACTTTTAGAGTTTTATCCCCCCCAAAATTGGCTTGCTCGGGGGGCAAAATCATACCCTAATTCAGTAACGCCAGATACTTTGCAATTCTTAACTAAAACTTTGCACTTCAGTCCCCTAGACCTTGATAGACTATTATACATGTTGAAAGAGGACTCCTGTTATAATCGCTCTTATTTAATAGTGAGACGGGGCGTATAAACGTCGCGGGAAACCCATGTAGACAGCCCTCATGAATTTCAACCAGAAAAATAATTGAGCAATACGCACGCGCATTTTTGGCGTTATAATCATATCAATAGCCGTGGGGCACATGGTTGAATAAAAAGCTTGTGGAGATGGTCTGACGGGGGTGCAACTCAACTTGTTTGATTTGTTATCTAGTTAAGAATCTGTGAAACAAGAATCTCCCGTTATAATCGATAGATCTAACGTTGAGAGTGTCAAATAGCGTGGAAAATATAGTAATTTCTTGCTCATTCTCCAAACTGTAGACCATATAGATGGTGCAGATAAAAAAACAGGGGAGAAAGTTAAAGACATCTAAAAATACCCCACACTACCAGCCATAGATTCATAAATTAAGAAAACAACAAAACTTATGGTAGATTCTCTAAAAAAACCAGATTTTCAAGAAATGCGACCAGGGGTTAAAGTTCCCTCGAAAGAAACTATCCTAACTCCTAGATTCTACACAACAGATTTTGATGAGATGGCTAAAATGGACATCTCCGTAAATGAAGATGAATTGATAGCTATTCTAGAAGAATTTCGTACTGATTATAACCGCCATCATTTTGTTCGGGATGAAGAATTTGCCCAATCATGGGATCATATTGATGGGGATACTCGTAGGCTATTTGTTGAATTTCTAGAGCGTTCTTGTACAGCTGAATTTTCTGGTTTTTTACTCTACAAAGAATTGGGTCGTCGTCTCAAAGATAAAAGCCCTGTTTTGGCTGAATGTTTCAATTTAATGTCACGGGATGAAGCTCGTCATGCAGGTTTTTTAAATAAGGCAATGTCAGATTTTAATCTATCATTAGATTTAGGATTTCTGACTAAGAGTCGTAAGTATACTTTCTTTAAACCAAAGTTTATTTTCTACGCTACTTATCTATCGGAAAAAATTGGTTATTGGCGCTACATTACTATCTATCGTCATTTAGAAGCTCATCCAGAAGATAGAATTTATCCTATTTTCCGTTTCTTTGAAAATTGGTGTCAGGATGAAAATCGTCATGGAGATTTCTTTGATGCCATTATGAGGGCACAACCACAAATTTTAAATGACTGGCAAGCAAAATTGTGGTGTAGATTTTTCTTACTTTCTGTGTTTGCTACTATGTATTTGAATGACGTTCAAAGAGCTGATTTTTATGCGGCTATTGGTTTGAATGCTCGTGATTATGATAAGTATGT
>NZ_CEZPJD010000998.1:0-2487 GCF_983059655.1 Okeania sp. | reverse complement strand
TCATAAACTTTCCAAAATATCTTTAATTTGTTCTACAGTTGCATCCTTCAGTAAAAGTCGCTTTTCTCCAGAAACAATTTCGACATTCTCTAGTTTTTTATCATGTTTTTTGAAGCAGCGAAAAATCTTCTCTGCAATGTTGATAGTGTTATTAATAATAATAGAAGTTCCTGAACCAATTCCCACTATTGTCAGAATGGTTGCTAAAGTAATACCTTTTTCATTGCCATCTGAATCTATTTCATAACTACCTTCTATACCTTCAATTGCGAGAATTTCTTCAGTAGCTTGGACAGCATCTAAACCATCAATAGCTATTTTAAACATTGTTCAACTCACCAACTTTTTTGGTTTGATTATAACAGATACAGGACTTATACCAATTCCCAAAATAATGCTATTAAAATTAGGATTACTATATTATATAAAAATCCTAGTAAAAATATGATAAACTAGATTATTTATCATCAAAAGACCAACAACACATATAACTAAAATTTACAAACAGCATCTCAAATATATGCAATCATAAAAAACCGAAGTTTGCGATTCTAAAGACCAAGAAAATTTATGACTAGAAGTTCGATTCAACCTAGACTTGTTACCCCTGGACCTGTAAACGATCCACTTTATGTAGTAGAACCAGGAGAAGAAGTTGAAGGAATAAATCTAGATGGTGTTGTTCGGATAGCAAATATAGAAATAAGTAATGAAGATGGAGAAAGTTTTTTAAATAATGAAAACAATTCGTTTTGCACGGGTGCTTTGTTAACTTCAGGTAAACATATTCTCACAGCAGCTCATTGTTTCTTTGTTGATAATAACGATACAGTAGATGAAACAGCTAACAATCTGAAAGTTATTTTTGATTTACCTGAATCAGAAGGTGGAACACAAGAGATATTTGTCAGTGAATTTACTATCCATCCAGACTACAATCATACTAACGGCGATTTTGTTAATGATCTTGCCATTCTCACTCTTGAATCAGAAGCTCCTGCTGGAGCAGAGCGGTACGATATTTATCGAGATTCGGATGAAGTAGGAAAACAATTTGTGAAAGTTGGTTATGGTTTCAACGGAGAAAATATACAGACTGAAAATCAAGATGGTAGAAAGCGGGCTGGGTTAAATATTTTTGATGCTGACGGGGTGATTTTAAATGATTTGCCAGATGCAGATGACATCAATATTCCTGAAGGAACGCAGTTAGCTTTTGATTACGATAATGGCACCGAAGAAAATGACGCTTTTGGTCAAATATTCAATATTCCCGATACAGGATTAGGCGATCGGGAAGTGAACACCGCAGAGGGAGATTCAGGTGGACCAGCTTTCATTGATGGAAAAATTGCCGGGGTTACTTCCTATGGGCTAACGGCTGAAACTGATATAGACGATGAAACCAACTCTACCCCTGGAGAGTTTTCTGTCGATACGCGAGTTTCTAATTATGCGGATTTTGTCGATCGCAACACTGCTACAGATATGATGTTTACAGGAATGCAAAATGATGATCGACTTGTAGGTGGGTTCGGTAACGATACTCTCATTGGTCGCGATGGCAGCGACTTTTTGTTTGGTAAAGATGGGGATGATGTTTTGGAAGGTCGCCCTGGTTTTGACTTCTTATTTGGCGGTAGTGGCAACGACCAACTATCTGGTGGTATAGGTCGCGATCGCTTAAATGGTAATTCTGGAAATGATATATTGACTGGTGGTGCTAGTAAGGATAAGTTTATTTTTAACACCAATCGGGAATTTAATTCTGCAGATATTGGGGTCGATGAAATTACCGATCTGGTTTCTGCTCAAGATAAAATTATTTTGGATCGAAGCACTTTTACCGCTATTGAAAGTACAGCAGGAAATGGATTTAGTATTAATACAGAATTTGCAACTGTAAGCACTGATGCTGAAGCTGCAACTGTAAATGCTGTCATTGTTTACAACACCACCAATGGTAATTTATTTTATAATGCTAACGGCGATAGTGATGGTTTTGGAGTTGGTAGTCAGTTTGCAACTCTTTCTAATGTCGTTTCTCTGGAAGCTGATGATTTTACCATTAGAAATTAAGAGCATTTACCAAAAGTAATTAGGACAGAATTTACCCAAAAGGTTTTAGTCTTTTTAGATATTGAAAAAGTACCTGGTTTTCAGCTCTTCATGCTCAAAAAGGAGCGCATTTCTGGCGCATAGTTGGGCAAAAAAATTATTCCCCAGTGCAGAGCGCAAAGTGTAGAGAGTTTGGGGAATTTGGGAAGAAATAAAAAAACCGGACTTAAGCATAACCACCAAATATAGTAGGGGTTAACGGTTGTTAACCCCATATTCAATCAAGAACTATTTTAACCAGAGGTAATTATCAATTATCAATTATCAATTATCAATTATCAATTATCAATTATCAATTATCCATTAATAACCGCCCAAGCTCGCAAAACTTCTGCAACACTCCACGCTTGAGCAATACAACCACGGGGT
>NZ_CEZPJD010000997.1:0-2489 GCF_983059655.1 Okeania sp. | reverse complement strand
ACTGATAACTGATAACTGATAACTGATAACTGAAATGACCGCTGTTTGCGCAGCATTCCGTAGGAAATGCTTACGTTAAAGTTAACAATAGATTAAATTTTTGCAAAATCTTGACAATATTATCTAAATTAAATTACTGTTTATATAACCCCTATAAAAATAGTAATATATAGTAATATAAAGATTTAGTAATATAAATAAAGTTTGTTGTATTTCAACTGCTATCCTCGTTATTATCTAGATACTTAATAAACTAGAAACTTAATAAATAAATTAGATTTTTTCGGAGGGTCATATATGGTTTTATTAAAAACTATTTGGCACAATTCTCTAACAGTGACAGTTGCAGCAGTTACTCTTTCACTTGGCACTGTTGGTGAAGCGATCGCCCAAACTATTGAAGGTGCAGGAGCATCATTCCCTGCTCCTTTGTATGAGCGTTACTTTCAAAAATTAAAAGAAGATACAGGAATTACAGTAAATTATAATTCTGTGGGTAGTGGCAAAGGTATTGAGAGTTTTATTGCAGATACTGTTGACTTTGCAGGTACAGATGCACCACCAGTTGCAGCAGAAATAGAGCAAATGCCAAAGGGAGTTGTTATGGTACCAACAGCAGGAGGTGCTGTAGCAGTAGTTTATAATTTGCCCGGAGTAACCGAACTCAAACTATCTCAGTTGGTGTTGCCAGATATATTCGCAGGTAAGATTACTCAATGGAACGATCGCCGAATTGCTCAGGATAACCCAGGAGTTGACTTACCTGACTTACCTATTCAAACTGTTGTACGAGCTGATGGTAGTGGTACAACTTTCATTTTCTCCAGGCATCTGAGTGCTGCCAGTCCAACTTTTAGTCGAGAAGTGGGTGCATCTAGAAAACCTGGTTGGCCAAAAAATCCCCTGGAAGGTGAAAAAAATGATGGAGTAGCTGCTTTAGTGAAAGAAACTGAAGGTGCGATCGGCTATGTACAAGATACTTTTGCTCGTCAAAACAACCTGTCAACAGCAATGCTGGAGAATCTACAGGGTAGGTTTGTCGAACCTACTCTCGAAGAGGCAAACATTGCATTATCCGGACTGAGATTTTATCAAGATTTTACCCCCGCTAACGAAGCTAACCCTGATGATGGATACCCCATAGTTGGAGTTACTTGGCTATTAATTAAGGCAAATTATGAGAGTTCAGACCAAGCAACTACAGTAAAAAAAATGGTCAATTGGGTTTTGAAGGAAGGTCAAAACTTGAACAATACTCTTGAGTATACCCGTGTTCCAGAGGCTATAGGAGCAAAAATTCTGGAGAAAGTTGAAAGTCAAGTAGCAAATAATTGAAGGAGGAAGAAGGCAGATTCCAGCTAAGAGAGGTACACCCCTCGCGGGCAAGATGCCCGCACTATGAACATTTAATTATTAATAGAAAAAGGTAGGAGGAAGATCGCGGGCAAGATGCCCGCACTATGAACATTTAATTATTAATATTTGTACTTTATATACTTGGAAGATAGGCGTTGCTGATTCTGGGTATGATGCAGAGCTACCCTAACCCCCCAATTTTGGGGGGAATAAAACTCTAAAAGTCCCCCTTTATCCCCCTCCCGTCCCCCTTAGAAAGGGGGAAGCCAGAGGATGCTGCGCATTTCAAGGAAGGGGGAATTTAGGGGGCTTTACCAGAACAAAACAATCGTGTATTCATACTTCAATTCAGCAACGCCGGAATATGTTGTATATTCCCTATTGCCTACTTTTCTGGAGATATCTAAATGATGGAATCACTAAATGTATTAGGTGAAAAGCTAGAAATTTGCTGCACTTCTCCCATGACTGGATTTTATCGGGATGGGTTTTGTCAGACTGGAGCATCAGATTTTGGTTCCCATGTTGTTTGTGCGGCAGTGACAGCAGAATTTTTGGAATTTACCAAGCGTCGTGGTAATGATTTGAGTACACCTAGACCAGAATATTCCTTTCCTGGTTTAAAACCGGGCGATCGCTGGTGTTTGTGTGCGTCTCGTTGGAAAGAAGCTCTAGATTCTGGGGTTGCACCACCAGTAGTTTTGTCAGCAACTCATCAAAAAGCTTTAGAAGTTGTGCCTTTGGAGGTTTTGCAGGAACACGCACTTTCAATAGTTGATAATTGATACAGCGGATTCCACTTTGGTGAGGTAAACCCGTCGCGGGCAAGATGCCCGCACTGGAAAAATTTAATTGTTAATATCTGTACTTCTTATGCGAGGAATCTGCTGTAATTAATAATTAACAACTACCTCTCCTTGAAAAAAAGAAGATTTACTCATCAGTACTGATAACTAACAACTGAAATAAATTCTAACTTTTGACTTTTGACTTTTGACTTTTGACTTCCAAAAGGGGGTTGACAATTTGTATACTTAAGGTTAGTATAGAAAGTAGGTAAATCGGTATAAAGAACCTCGACAAATGAATAGCAGTAGCTTTTTAGTCATTTCTAGTTTTTTAGGAGTGGTTAA
>NZ_CEZPJD010000996.1:0-2493 GCF_983059655.1 Okeania sp. | reverse complement strand
GCTTACATCAATTCTTGTATAGAACCCATTTGATATCTATTTAATAAAGATATGGGGAGACGGAGAGATAGGGTTCTGGGGAGTTGGGGAGATAGGGACCTGGGGAGTATTTTTCAACCTTATTTCCCTTATACCTTCCCTCTACCTCCTAACTCCTGGCAAAAAAACTGAATCGCCGACAAAGATACGATCGGGGGTTCTATAGTCCTGATAGACTGAGGGTTGACTACTCCCCGGACTCAAGTCACGGGGATTCTAAGTAGATGCTACGCAACAGCGATTTATCCCTGTTGATACATCTATACTTAGCTGACCAAAGATATATTCTTTGGGGACAAGTCAAAGTGCCCCTACACAGTCGGCTAAGGCCAATGCCTAGCGTTCTGCTTACTTTTTATTGATAAAAATAGCACAGGACAACTAAAGTTATCTAATCTAAATGACTCTCTTGTTTTCATCCCCCGGCTAAAACACGGGGACCTTCAATGTCGCTTTTCGGTAAAAACAGAGTAGAGTACCTCAGCTATATTTATTGATAAATTATTACATAAACTTAAGATTGAATTTTGGGGGTCAAAAGTCAGTGAGTTGGATAAATCGCTTTTCTTTGTCTAGGGACATTGGAATTGACTTGGGTACTGCAAATACCCTTGTATATATATCCGGTAAAGGTATTGTTCTTCAAGAACCATCTGTGGTAGCTATTGACCAGGAGCAAAAAACTTCTATAGCAGTAGGGGAAGAAGCAAAAAGGATGCTGGGCCGAACTCCAGCTAATGTAACTGCAGTCAGACCTTTGCGGGATGGAGTAATTGCTGATTTTGATACAGCAGAACTAATGCTAAAGCATTTTATTAGAAAAGTTCATGAAGGAAAAACTTTAGTATCTCCAAGAATTGTAATTGGCATTCCTAGCGGAGTAACTGGTGTAGAAAGAAGAGCTGTAATGGAAGCTGCAGCTCATGCTGGTGCGAGAGAGGTACGATTAATTGATGAACCGGTTGCTGCTGCTATTGGTGCAGGGTTACCTATGGCCGAACCCACAGGTAATATGATTGTGGACATTGGCGGGGGGACTACAGAAGTTGCTGTTCTAAGTTTACAAGGTACAGTTTTAAGTGAGTCTGTCCGTGTAGCTGGAGATGAATTGAATGATGCTATTACTCAATATATGAAAAAAGTCCATAACTTGGTAATAGGGGAGCGGACTGCTGAAGATATCAAGATAAAATTGGGTTCAGCTTATCCGACTCAGGATGATAATGAGGAAACAATGGAAGTTAGAGGTTTACATTTATTATCAGGTTTGCCCAGAACTGTTACTGTTAAATCTGCAGAGACTAGAGAAAGTATGACAGAACCTCTATCAATAATTGTAGAGGCAGTAAAGCGAACTTTGGAACGTACTCCTCCTGAATTAGCAGCAGATATTATAGATAGAGGTATTATGCTAGCTGGTGGTGGTGCTTTATTAAGAGGGATAGATACTTTAATTAGTCATGAAACTGGTATTGTCACTCATATTGCAGCAGATCCACTTTCCTGTGTAGTCTTGGGTACTGGTCGTGTCTTGGAGAATTTTAAACAACTTGAAAGGGTTTTTAGTGGACAAATTCGCTAAAATTCAGCTAGTGTCGCTACGCGGAAGTTAAAAGTCAAAAGTATTAATTATTTAATTTAGGCTTTTTGGATTTTATAACTGGTTAGTTATTCCCGCCCTCTTCTACTAGCTAAAATTCGGCTATTTTGTAGCAAAATTATAGAGATTTAGAAGGTTAATTATTTGTATTTCTTAGTTTTGTCTTTATTTATAACTCCTAATTTTTGGGGCTTCTACTATATTTGAGTACCTATTGAAAAGCGTGATGATAATAACATAAAGATATATTATTTCACAGAACTTTTGATAATTTTGAGGTACAAATTTAATCTCTGTTCCCTATTTTTTATTTCTCATTAATTCTGTATTTTTAAAATTAGTAAGTTAGTAAATATCGAAATTCAGTAAGAAGACTAATTACTAATAACTCATGGTTAATTGCGATTTCAATAATCAAATATTAGCTAGTTAGAGGTTGCTGATTAACTATCAAATAAGCATTTCCTGCGGAATGTTGCGCAAACAGCTTTTTTAATGTAATGAAGCAAGCACTTGCTTAATTTCTACTACATTTTTCAACAAAGAATTGCAGCACAAAAATAACGAGCTTAAACTGTCCACTAAAGTAATAAAGCTGAAGTCCGCAGTTCCGATTATAGGAAGCTAGCTGATAGCTGATAGCTGACCGCTGAATGCTTACACAGAAGTTTCTGTTTTGAATATAAATTAGTAGTAATAAAGTTTAAAGTAGTAGCAAATTTTCAGGTTTTACCAATGCAAACATTGCGCCGTCGAAGCTTAAAAATAATGAAAAAAGCTGCATTGTTAATTGTAGCAATAAGTGCAGCTTTTTGGGTTAGACAAACTCAAGGTTCTTTACTTTTTGAAATTTA
>NZ_CEZPJD010000995.1:0-2496 GCF_983059655.1 Okeania sp. | reverse complement strand
GACTCTTGACCAAAAAATAAGGTCTCAAGCCTCGTATTTCAATCCCAATACTTTCGGTGCGGAATGCTGCGCAAACAGGCAGAGGTACTGATAACTGATAACTGATAACTGATAACTGAAATGACTCCTTACTCCTAAAAAATCCCCTAGCTATTTGTAGCCAACATTTATTAAATTGGCATAACACCTAAACAATTAGTAGCTCTAAAATTTGAAATTTCGTCAAGGAAGTTAAATCAAAGTGTCCACCAACGCTCTCCCACACAAGCAAACTACAAAATCTCAGTCCGAAATTTCACCAGTCTTCGGATTTGTTCAATCTGTTAGTAAAGTAACAGCAGGTACCGTACTAGGTATCACCATGCTAACTAGCTCATTAGTTGCTGGTGGACTAGTAGGTTTAGCAATCAGCTTCCGTAATCTGCCGGATGTTCGGGTACTAAAAAATTACACACCTTCAGAAACAACTCATATATATGATGTTAAAGGTAGACCATTGGCTAGCCTCCACGACGAGGCCAACCGAGAAGTCATACCCCTAAACCAAATTTCTCCAGACTTAAAACGAGCAGTTCTAGCGATCGAGGATAGTAACTTCTACAATCACTACGGGATCTATCCTATCGGAATTATGCGTGCTTTTGTGGCCAACTTAGAGCGGGGTAGAACTGTTGAAGGTGGTTCTACTATTACTATGCAGTTGGTGAAAAATTTGTTTCTCTCCCCAACAGCCAAATTAAGTAGGAAAGTGGCTGAAGCAGTTTTGGCAATTAGGATGGAACAAATTCTCGATAAAAACGAAATTTTAGAATTGTACCTCAACCAAATTTACTGGGGTCATAATCTTTATGGAGTTGAAACAGCAGCAAAAAGCTATTTTAATAAGTCTTCCAAGGATTTAACTTTGGCTGAAGCTGCTTTGATGGCAGGTATGATTCCTGCGCCAGAAGAGTATAGTCCATTTATCAATTACCAAAAGTCCAAGCAACGCCAAGCTACTGTTTTAGCAAGACTACGTGAACTTAATTGGATTACTGCTGAAGAGGAAGCAGAGGCTCTCAAGCAACCATTGTTAGTGGGTAAAGTTACCTCTTTTCGTCAGAGTGAACTTCCTTATATTACTAATGCAGTTGTTCAGGAGTTAACTGAGAGGTTTGGTAAAGATGCTGTTCTTAAGGGAGGAATGCGGATACAAACGACTATTGATATGAATTTCCAACGGATGGCGGAAAAAACCGTGACTGAATGGCATGAAATCTTATATTACCGTCGGGTTTATCGGAGTTGGGACAAAGGTCAAATGGCATTAGTGGCAGTCGATCCACGCACCCACTTTGTGCGGGCAATGGTTGGTGGAGCAGATTTTAAGAGCAGTCAATATAATCGTGCTGTTCAAGCTCGCAGGCAACCAGGTTCTGCTTTTAAGCCTTTTGTTTATTACACTGCTTTTGCTTCGGGTAGATATTCCCCATATTCAGTTGTGTCAGATACTCGAGTTAGTTATCCAGATGGTAATGGTTATTACACTCCTCGAAATTATGGCGGTGGATATTCTGGCTCTGTTAGTATTCGTAAGGCTTTGGAGTCTTCTTTGAATATACCAGCGGTGAAAATTGGTCAATATGTTGGACTTAATAAGGTAATTGAGGTTTGTCGCATTTTAGGGATTAAGAGTCCGATGGAACCTGTTATTTCTTTACCACTTGGTTCGGTTGATTTGACACCTCTGGAGATGGCTGGTGCTTATGCGACTTTTGCTAATAATGGTTGGCATTCTGACACGACTTTTATTGTACAGGTGACAGATACCAGTGGAAATGTCTTGTTGGATAATACTCCTAAACCGAAGTTGGTTCTTAATCAGTGGGCTGTGGCATCACTTAATAGTGTATTGGTGGGGGTAATTGAACGAGGTACTGCTACTAAAGCTAAGATTGGTCGTCAGGCTGCTGGAAAAACTGGTACGACTTCTTCTGAACGAGATGTTTGGTTTGTAGGTTATACGCCTCAGTTGGCAACAGCTGTTTGGGTGGGCAATGATGATTATCGGCCTCTAAACTACGGTGCTACGGGTGGGGGTACTGTTGCACCGATCTGGCGTGATTTTATGAACCAAGCTTTAAGTGGCCAGCGCCGGGAATATTTTCCTCCAGCATATAAATTTGATAGACCATAGTTAGTACCAAATAAGTAATAAGTAAGAAGAAGGAAGACCGAAGTTCCAAGTTAGACAAAGACCCATAATTTACAGATACAAAAGAATATCAGTACTTTGTATTTTTTTGTATTTCTACGCCGTGTGCAACTTTTTTTAACCGATGAGATATAGCAATGTGCGCTGGCATATTTACAAATTGCAGGAGATGTCCAATAGCTAAAAGTCTTATATTATCGGTTTTTTATTATCCCTGTTGCCTGTTGCCTGTTGCCTGTTGCCTGCGCACAGCGCTATATAGGTAGGGCTTGCTGATTAAATATCAAAGCATTGACTGATAT
>NZ_CEZPJD010000994.1:0-2521 GCF_983059655.1 Okeania sp. | reverse complement strand
TCCCTACTCCCTTTAGCAATTTTTTTGAGTGTAGAAGCTCGATTTGCTAACCGGATTAATTTATAAGGAGATGTGCGACTACCTACTCTAATTCGAGAAATGCGGAATTTATTTTTCAGATAATTTACTTTCAAAAATTTATGATCGTAAATAAATCCAGTCAGATGATATTTAGGTAACTTTTTTTCCACCTTTGTATTAATAGCACCATAGGGATAAGCAATATGAGCAGCAACAATTTTATTCCTGTCTAAATCATTAGTACATTTTCTCAAAGCTAGCTTGGCAAAATATAGTTCTACTTCTAATTCTTTGGAGCTAATTTTAGTTAAATTTTTATGAGTAAATCCATGAGATTGAATATCATAAAAATCTTTTTGATATCCTTCTCTTAAATCTTGACAACTAAGATGTGGTAAATCTTTTTCATTGTTAATTCCCAGAGTTTTAGGATTAACAAATAGAACAAATTTTACTTTTTCACCATATTTGTCTTCCATCTTTTCTAAGATGGGTATTCCATTTTTATGTACTCCTTCATAGCCATCATCAAAAGTTAGCATTACAGGTTTTTGACCTATATGTTTATTTGGTATAGGTTGAGATTTATTAATAAAATATACGAATAAATCTTGAGAAGATAACAACCAGTAATTTTTCTTTACTAAATACTCTACAAACTTTTCTAAATCTTGCTTAGTATAATCCATATCATAGAGAGGACGATATGGTGGTAAATCAGCTTTATTCTGTAAATCAATAATGTCATGGAAACCAAAAATGGGAATTTTGACAGTCGGAGATTTTATAGTTGCAGCAGCCAAACCTAAACTGACTATAAATATTAGTGAAAGGTATACAAGTTTACTTATCCACTTTGGTAAAAACTTAATTAAAAAGCAATTTTTATAAAAATGTAGAATAGTTAAATTTAATTTCTCTACAATGGAAAATAAAGATTGAGTTACATTCCTAGTAGGTAGCTTAATCGCATCTTGAATCGATTTTTGATTAATCATATTTTTCCCTGATATTCAATTGGAAATCTGTAAATTATGCCTAGTTATTGATGATAATATCACTATTTTTTCTTGGCTAATATAAAAAATTTGTTTTGTTTCATAATAGTGAGCGATCGCCACTGAATTTCATAACAGGAAGCCATCCTCTTAACGAAGTCAGAAGTTAGAAGTCAGAAATTATATCATGTCTGCTGGTATCGTTTGTGTAAACTCAAGTGTGAATATCTACAAAAAATTTAAGTTTTTTCTGATTTTTAAGTTTTATCTTCTAGATAACTAAAGCCTTTTTTCTTCTTCCTTCTTCCCTATTCCCTATTCCTTCTTCCTTACTTTTACAATACCAATGCTACCGGACATTATATTATTTTTGTAACGGGAATTTGAGCAACTATCCAAAAATCTTTCGCTTTAAAAGGCGGGGTTTTAGACCTAATTATTTTGATAAATTAGAGCATTATTTTCCTGAATTAGTATCAAGGTGAATGAAGTTTACATCTATAGAGAGTTAAATTGGTGTAATAGCAATACCATTCAATCAAAAATTCTCAGGCTGAGAAAGCGGTAAATTATTTTTACTTGTATTGTTGTGTATTGTTATATAGATAAATTTTCTTCAGTGTCAAAAATCTGAAATTGTAAGTGATATAATGGCCTTAGTCTGATAAGTTAAGAAAGATTAAGCATATTCTCAAGCAGGAGGTGAGTGCCATGTTTAAGCAAGATCGTCAACATCTCAAAGTAGTTCAACTAGAGGAAGGAATATTGGCTCAGACTCAACTCAAAAGTGCTTATATTCCTGCATTGCGCTCTGGGTTTGCAGGATACCCAGTTAACCCTCGTTGGAGTGGTGTCAAATATTATGCTTGGAAGACAGGAAAGCAATGGCGACAGTCACTTTTGAATGGAGATATGGTAGTACGTTTGAGTGATTCAATGTTGGTTTCTATTGATGAAATTAAAGAGGAAGAAAAATCTTATGTGGTAAGGTTGGATTACCACAATTCATTGCCCAACAGTAATTGGGAATTTGAATGCCCTGTATTTCAAGGATGAAAGACTACTTATACTACATCTGGTTTAAAGTATGTTAGTTATCAAGGGAGTTTCGACTTAGTTAACAATTTGCGCGATTTACCGATATAATACGCTAGTTCTCACAGCCAAGTAGTAACGAAGGTGAAATTTGTATCTTCTGCACTAATCGCTGCTATTCGCATTTCTGGCAGTCTATCTATATAGACATAGACCTCAGAAGAAATCCCGCTCCCTAATAGGAAGGACGTAGTAAGGGTTTGAGGACTGTTTTAGTTATGTTAATTGACAAAGACTTAAATGTAAGTATAGAGTGTAGAGATGCGGTTGGGCAAGACCCGTCAATGCCTGTGAATGAGTAACCGCCGACGGACTCAGTAGAAGCAGGAAGTAAACATCAATTTTTCACGTTATGTGACGCTTTGTATCAGTTTTATGAAGCAGTATGAACAATTTGTGAAGTACCT
>NZ_CEZPJD010000993.1:0-2523 GCF_983059655.1 Okeania sp. | reverse complement strand
GACCGCTTTTTATCCCCTTAAAAGGGGAGGCGCATACCCACGATTTTTCGGTAATGAATTTAGAGGATTATTGTAAGCATTCAGCCGTCAGCCATCAGCTATCAGCTATTGCTCTTATGTTTAGGATAAAAGCAATATTTAATTGTCTTACTACAAAAGTTGGCTCCTTTGCTTTTAAAGTCTATATTAATATTAAACACTGTCTTAATATTAAGAGACTCTTGTTGCTGAGAGCTGACTGCTAATAGCTGTTTGCGCAGCAGTCCGCAGGAAATGCTTACGAATTATTGCCATTAATTCCAAATATATTATGCCTTTAAACCCTACTATCTACTCCCAAATAAATGTAGCAAAACTTTTGATAAATTGTATCATAACTCATTAGTAGTGGAAAATTATTTGTATAGAATTTTAGTAAGCATTCAGCCGTTAGCCATCAGCTATCAGTTATTATAGCGCTCCGCGCAAGGCAAAAGTCAAAAGTCAAAAGTTAAAAGTAATCCCTCACTGAGTTTAAGCCTTTGTAAATGTCCTAACCTTTGTTTCGACTGCTATACTTTTAGTTTGGGATAAAAGCTTTATTAATTGTCTTACCTTGCCCTTAAAGTCAGTTGTTAATTTAAACCCACATTCCTTAAGAAGAGAGTCTTGTTGCTGATAGCTGAAAGCTAATAGCTGTTTACGCAGCAGTCCGCAGGAAATGCTTACGAATTTTAGTCTTATAGCCAATCAAATGATTAATCATATCATGTCCGGATAAGAGGGCGATCAAAAAAAATGATCCTTTTCCTCATCTTAATTTCTTTCTTCTTCCTTCCCTCATAATTCCTGATTCCTGATTACTCCGTAATTTCATGTATAAAACCCATTTGAGATCTATATAATTATGGTAGTCAAGTCTTTTCACGCATAAATTTTTAGGAAAAATATGAAGAAGGAGTGTTGAATTTTTTGTACTATTTCTCCCCACATATTCCTTCTTACTTTCTGTCTCCTGTCTCCTGACTCCTAACTAAAAAACTTAATATTTATGAAGATACGGTTAGGGGTTCTATAAGTAATCAAACGGATATAATATTAATACAAAATTAATTTAGTTTAAATATTTTTTCTTACTAGCGATCGCCGGATTTGGTATTAGTATAAGCTATTAGTAATAATTTATTGAGATATAGCATTCTTATCTGGAATATGCAGATAAAGTGCTATACTACTAAATGTCAAAGTTGTGAAAAATTTCATTATATTTATTTTTGATTCTATCTAGCACTTATGTGAAAAATTTACAAATCAAATAGGATTTCGATAGACTACATCAATTAATTTTAAATAAAAAAAATGAGTAATACTAAAATTAAATTAATTTTGAAATTAAAAAATATTTTCAGTAGATATTATTCAAATTTCCCTTTAAAACAAAAGATAAGTTTACCGTTTATCTCGGTATTCTTAACAATATGGTTTGTAGGAAACTTCGGTATTATTTATTACTTTTCTCAGAATATTGAACAAAGGCAAATAAAAGAAGTAGAAGGTATTGCTGAACTAGTGATGCAAGAATTCCAAAGGCAAATGAATAAACTATACTTAAATGCTAAATTATTAGTTGGTGGTACAACAATGTCTAAAGCATTAGAAACAGGAAATCAAACAGAAATTCTCAAAAAAATAATACCTTTAAAAGCAAGTTTATCTCTGGATATAGTTAAAGTAATAGATAAAAATAGTAACAGCATAATAGATTTACGCAACCCAATACTGAATCAAGTAAAAATATCCGATCAAGTAGTAATTTCACAAATAATTAATGGGGTAGCTTTTTCTACCATGATTACTGGAAAAGAATTCAATAATTCTAGAACTATATTAATAGGAGCTACATCAATTAAATCTAATCAAGGAGTTATTGGTGGCATTATTATCGGTACTACCATAAATAATCAATTACTTAATGCAATTTCTACAGAAACAAATAAACATATTGTTGTTTTCCAAAACAGGCAAACAATTGCTTCAAGTTCACCTAAAAATAAGAAGCTTTCTTGGGATGAATTTCACCAAAAATACGATAAAAACTTAAACAAAATAAAAATTGAAGACCGCTTATACATAATTGAAAATCTCAGTATATCTGCCTTAGATGGTACAGAATTAGAATTAGCTGTACTATCTTCTCTGGCAGATTTGGAAGAAGCAAAACAACAACTTGTGATTGTAATTTGTTTATTTTCTTTACTAGGAACAGCAATAGTTATTTTCACAGGTTACTCACTATCAAATCTAATTGTAAGTCGAATTGCTACACTGACTTCTGCTACAGAAGAATTAGCTAAAGGTGATTTAAAACAGCGACTTCCTGTCACTTATAATGATGAAGTAGATAAATTAGCTGAAGGATTCAATTTCATGGCACAACAATTAGAAGAGCGGGAGCTAAAAATAAAACTTAAAGTGCAGAAGTTAGAAGAAACTCTAGAAAAATTTGTGAGTACTGAAGAAACTTGAGAATAACTTTCAATTTAT